>JAKPIL010000135.1 GCA_029549845.1 bacterium | reverse complement strand
CGGCTCATTTGAATTTATTTTTGGAGGCACATACGATACGGTGGACCCCAAAAAGCGTGTTACGTATACGCTGGGAGATGGCCGCAAAGTTGAGGTCATGTTTGACGAAACGCCGGACGGCGTACGCATGAGTCAACTTTTTGAGCCCGAGGCCGAGAACCCAGAGAAACAGCAACAAGAAGGTTGGCAGGCTTACCTAGATAATTTCAAAAAATACGTTGAATCTTCTCACTAGTCCTGGTTCTAAAAAACTGACAGAGTAGTAACAGGCTTTGCGGGCTTTGGTGTATAGCCTCGTAGGCTATTTGTGCTTTTTGTCGCCCTCGGGCCTCCACCGAGTCACCGTCAGATACAAAAAGGTTATGGTGGCGCCGGTTAAAATGACCGCTGTTTCTAGATTGTTCAGCTCGTGCCATGCTGTCGATTCGTAGATACTATCTTGCAAGGCACTTGAGAGATACTGCACGCCAAGGAGCGCAAGAAGCGCGCCAGCAGCGATGGCAGCAACGAAGCCCAGCAGCAGCTTAAACCCTTTAAGCTTTTTGCGCGTGAGCAACACCGTACACAGAACAGGCACTACCAGCAAACCTAGCTGCGTCCACTGCATGGTAACAAGCGCGCCCGAACGGCTTGCGCCAGAAATTACGCTACTCGCATCTCCCGCAACATAGGTTGCCAGGACGCTGCCAAGGCATACGCTAAGGAAAACCAGCACCCCATTGCTCCTAAGAAGAAGCGTGATGACAGGGGGCGCAAGTACAAGGCTCGCAAGAATCGCAAGTTCCATATGCTCACTATAGCATAAGCGTGAAGACAGGCTCTATCATACAAAATATTTTCCACACTTTTTACTCGGCCGGGTAAAAAGTGTGGATTTTCTAGGAGGGTAGCGACGAAAGACTAGAATGAAAGACGGTGGCCAGCAACAAGATGATTACGGGCGGCCTCACCTGCGTTTAGCTCAATAACGTACTGAGCGGGCTTATCGGGACAGTACGTTTTTGGAAATGTTTCTGGTGAAACATTTTTTTCTATATGCACCACTTCTTTCTGCGCGTCAAGCCATATTATGTCTAATGAAAAGCGCATGTCCTTCATCCAGAAACAAACCGTGTCTGGCGCATTAAAAACAAACAACATCCCCTGGTCTTGCGCCATAGACACCCGCCCTCCAAGGCCCACATGCTGGCTCAATGGGGTGCCGGCAACTTCGAGCGAATAACTGGAATACTTTGTTCTGAGGTACGTCCCTGTCTGTGGTCGCATAAGAATCACCCCACAAATACTTAGTGCCACTACAACGCAAAGTATTGCCGTCCATCTCCGCGTATAAGCCCGATGAATACTAGGCACCGACTTTATCTTTACGCCGCCCACTTTTAGCATGTTGCTCCACGTATTCGATGATTTTTGCGGCAACATTCTGACCAGTCACCTTTTCGATGCCAAAACCTGGACTCGAATTTACCTCCAGGACGAGCGGCCCTCGTTCGCTTCGCATCATATCAACGCCACAGATCGGCAGGCCCATAGCTTTCGCGGCACGTAGGGCAGTTTTACGCTCAATGTCCGTGAGCTTTATGGGGGAACCTTCACCACCCTGGTGCAGATTTGATCGAAAATCATCATCGAGACTCTGGCGCTTCATACTCGCAACAACCTTCCCATTCACGATAAATGCTCGGATATCGGCGCCGGCACTTTCTGCGATGTACTCCTGGACAATAAAGCTTACGCCCTCGACATAGAATGCCTGCATCACCGCCTTGGCTGCCTTACGAGTCTCGGCAAGTACGACACCATTGCCGTGGGTGCCCCGCGCCACTTTTATGATAACCGGCGCACCACCTACCTGATCGAGAACGTCATCAAGGTCAGCCGTCTCTCGCCCAAACACTGTTATCGGTATGCCTACGCCTGCTTTGGCGAGTAGCTGTGTACTCCGCAGCTTATCGCGCGAACGGACGATAGATATCGACGTCGTAGCGGTAAATACATTTTGCATCTCAAACTGGCGAACGATTGATGAGCCATAGGCGGTGAGGTTTGCAGCAATCCGCGGGATAATGACATCAATGTCACGCATTTCCTCGCCTTCATAGCGGATAACTGGCTTGTTGCTTTCGATGGTAACGTAGCATTTTGCATAGTTCAGCACGCGGACATTATGACCGCGCTGTATCGCTTCAGCACGAAGACGTTTTGTAGAGTAGTTCCCAGGTCCCTTTGATAGTATAGCTATCCTGAGCGCATTCTTCTTGGGCGTGTACATTGCAGCGAGTTCCTTTTGGAGCTGCTGTGTGCGCTGCTGTTCTTCAGCTTCAAGCGGTGTTCCTCCAGATACGTCAACGAGAAATTTTCCTGTGAGCAACCGCCTGCCGAGCAAGATTGGGTAAAGCTTTTTCGACCTGTCAGACAGCGTAAAGGTCGCACGCACCAAACGGCCTTTAACACGAATGCGAAGCTTCACTTTGTAGCGTAATTCTTTATGGCCAAAGGAGCTCGCGACACGAGTCATGGTATAGTCAGGGCTCGTAAACCTCTGTACCTTACCCGTGTAATATTTAGAGCCGGGCGCAAATAGGACAAAATACAGGCCATCTTGTTTCTCTTCGATAGATGTCGCCCAGATGCTTGAGCTGTCTGCTCCTGTGTCTGTCTTCGCGGGGACGTCACTAATATCAAAATCAAGGAGGTCAATGTTCTCAGTGCGGCCAATAATCGCTAGGTTTTTTGTCATAGCGTATATTATAGCATTCTTTTCATGTTTTATCAATACTTTTAGAACCTAGGTTGTTCATTCCGTCAATAAATGTGTCAATCCGAATATCCTTAAACGTTTCGACTGTAACCATTTGCGGGTTATAGTTCACTTCAAGAATATATGTTCTTTTCAAATTTGGATCGTATATGCAATCAACACCAGCAATCTGACGATTTAATGCTATGGCCGCTTGCTTGGTTGTTTGGATCACATCTTCTGGAAGATTTTCGGGAGTAATCAGGGTGGCGTTCACGCCCCCTCTAGGCTTGTACATATGGGCTTTTCGCTCATTACCGTCGGGGCGCGCCTCAAGCGACCGAAAGATAGCGTACTTTGGCTCGTAGAAGTAATACGTCACTCGAAAGAAACCGTCATTTTCAATATAATTCTGTAGCACCCATAGGGTTCGCTTGTGTC
>JAKPIL010000124.1 GCA_029549845.1 bacterium | reverse complement strand
CATCTTCATGCTGCGTAGTTCCCGTGCTGGACTGCAACGCACCCAGGACTGCTTGCCACAGTGGTTCGGCGACCGTAAGCTTGCTTGGCATCCGTGCGGCATGTGGCGCAAGCAGTTCACCGAGGGCTCGTTTTGTCTGGGCTATAACGCCCGCATTCTGCTGCGCAATCTGCCGCAGGGCGTCAGGGCTCAGCAACCCCCTTTTGACCTCACTAATGGTGCTGACAAGGTCGCCCACGTGGTGTCGGGTCTGCTTGATGGGGCTGCG
Organism: bacterium; assembly: GCA_029549845.1. Taxonomy (GTDB): domain Bacteria; phylum Patescibacteriota; class Saccharimonadia; order Saccharimonadales; family UBA4665; genus JAGXIT01. The sequence goes on along the minus strand of JAKPIL010000124.1, from coordinate 4,626 downwards.
GTAATCTGTCCTATCGACGATGTTGGCTAAGATTTGCCGTTTGCCGAGCTCGTCGACTGGCCGCTCGAGCCGAAGCTCTGTGAAATACTCGGGAAACCGGTGTATGATGGTGCTCCCAAAGGCATGGTAGGTGCCGATAGACACATCGTAGGCGGCCTGTCCTATAAACGACACCAGCCGCTCGCGCATGTTCCCTGCACCGCTCTCGGTAAATGTGAGGCACAATATGTTCTGCGGCAGCGTATCGGTAACCTTGAGTATGTGTGCCACGCGGGCGCTTAAAAGCTGGGTCTTGCCTGTGCCTGGTCCGGCTATGACGAGCACCGGCCCATACACCGCATCTACTGCGGCCTTCTGAGCGGTATTAAGCCGCCGGTACACTTCCTCAAATGAACTCATAGCTACAGTATAGGTTACTTACTGCAGACGGGGCAAAGGTCTTCGCGGTCGAGCGTGCTTGTCCACTGGACGGCGGCGTCTTTTACAGAGAGGATTTCGGTAAAGGCGTGTAGGTCCGCGGCGTTTCGTACGAGATGTGCCAGCCGCCCATGAATATGAACGTCTTTCCAGAGCATCGATGCCCAGTTGGGACCAACCGGGGTTACATATGCTGGTTCTTTTGGATAGTACGCGAGCTTTGGGCGGTTTTCGTGCTCGCAGGCAAAGTTGTGAGCAATGAAGTCGGCATCGTACAGTGCGGTTTGTGCCATGCCGCTGTACGGTGTTTCTGCATTGTCGCCTATCACAAAGATATCTTTGTCGCCTTCGGCCCGGAGAAATTCATCCACGAGCACCTTTTTGCGGCCGCTGAGCTTGAAATCTTTATCGGTAAAAAACGGGTTGTTCGCCACGCCAGCCGTCCACACAATGGTGTGGCTGCGAATGGGCTTGCCCGAAACAGTGAGCTCTTCGGCGCTCGCACCTTCAACTTTGCTGTTTAGGTACAGCCGTACACCAAGCTTACGAAGGCGGCGTTCTATGGTGCGACCAATGGGCCTTGGCAAGCGCGGCATAAGGTGGGGCATGGCTTCTACTAGGTCAATATGTATAGCGCGCCCACGAATGCCATGTTTTTCCATGATTTCGCGGAGGTATGGGCCAAGTGCGCCGGCGAGTTCTATGCCAGTTGGGCCGCCGCCCACGATGATGTAGTTCAGGTCGGGTTCGTCCTCGGCGATGAGTCTGGCGTGAAGGTGGCGCTTGAACCGCTCGGCATCGTCTAGGCTCTTTATGCCATAGGTGTTTTCTGCCAGACCCGGGATGCCAAAATAGTTTGTAACAACCCCTAGGGCAAGGACGAGCTTATCGTACACGATGGGTGTAGTGCTGCCTTTGAGTTTTAGCTGTTTTTTGGTGCGGTCGAGTTTTTCGGCCTTCCCTATGAGAATACGAACTGGGTCATCGCCAAAAATCTGCTCGAGTGGTACGGCGGACTGCTCGCTGCTGCCGCCCGTTGCTGTTTCGTACATGGTGGGATAGTAGAAAAAATCTGGTCGCTCTGACACGAGCGTGACCTCCAGCTGGGTTTGCTTGGCAAGCTCTAGAGCCGCCCGCACGCCGCCAAACCCACCTCCAACCACAAGCACTTTCATCTTGGAACCGACTTTTGTATCTGTCATCTTCACTTCATTGTAGCAACAGTGGAGTCATAATCACAAGCATTATGGCGTCTAGAGGCCCCAGTCTGTGCCGTGACTGCTCTCAGAGCGCTAGAAAAGGTATTGTGATTGGAACGGAGCGAGGCGTATACTGCGGGTATGAAACAACGATCAATCGGCAAAATGTTCCTCCTATCAATCGTCACACTCGGCATTTATCGCCTGTACTGGTTCGACAAGACCAGGACAGAGATGATGGCAGTGAACAAAGAGGTTAAGATACCACACACCATTTGGCTAATAGCGCCAATACTGTTTATGGTGGCAGCATTTATCTTCTTTTTTGTTGCGCTTGTGAGAGGCTCGGATGGCACTGGCGCCGAACAAGCGATGACTGGCTTACAGATTGGAGCGTTGATTACGTTCTATGTTGCTGTATTCACCGCGCCACTCCTCATGGCTATCTGGTTGTGGAAATATAGCCGAGGTGTTGAGCTGGTTACGAACGAAAAAATGGGTTTTGCGACCGCACTGCTTATCTTGCTGGTCGTACCAGATGGTATAGATATATTGATAGTGCAGGAATCTTTCAATAAAATTGCGCTGCCTGCCCCTACGGGTCCGGTTGCGCCTGTGTCGAATTAGGTAAACTGTGTGTTGCCGTTGCGTATCGCACAGTTTGGACTATAATCCAAGAAGTACGTTAAACATAAGGGAGACTATAGAATGGAAAATCGCAGTTTAGGTGCAGTATTTTTACTCACGTTCATTACATTCGGCATTTACGGCATTTACTGGCATGTAAAAACAAAGAGTGAAATGAATGCGCGCGGTGCCGAGATACCAACGGCATGGCTTTTGATTGTCCCTTTTGTAAACATTTGGTGGCTATGGAAGTATTGTGAAGGCGTAGAACATGTTACCGGCGGCAAGCTTAGCACCGTCACCGCGTTTCTCGTACTATGGCTGCTTGGGTTCATAGGTATGCTCATTGCGCAAGATGCGTTTAACAAAGTTCAGGGTGCCCCTGCGGCAGCAGCTCCACAGGCTCCACAAGCCCCACAAACTCCCGTCGGCACTCCGCCAACACCAGTTGTGTAGCGTTGAAGTTGTCGTAAAAGAGCCTGGATATCCAGGCTCTTTTAGTTTCGTGCGTGCACGGTGACCGAGGATTATGCTAAGCTTAAGTAATATGAAAGATCTCAAAACAGCACTGCAAAAACATGGCTTCCTTGGGGGGCTCGACGACTCTCCTGAGGCCAAAGAATTCTATAGTCACGATGCCAGTATGTTCGAACTGCGTCCCCAGGTGGTCGCGCAGCCCAAAGATGCGGCGGACGTGCAGCGACTGGTGCGCTTTGTGGCGGCAAATAAGAAGAAGTACCCAGAACTTTCGCTCACTGGTCGGGCAGCTGGTACCGATATGGCGGGCGGCGCCATCAATGAATCAATCATCGTCGATTTTGCAAAGCACTTTACGCACATTGGCCCCATCACTGGCCTGAAGGGCACCGCACAGCCGGGCGTTTTCTATCGTGACTTCGAACGCGAAACACTGAAAAAGCATGTGCTCATGCCCTCCTACCCTGCCAGCCGCGATCTTTGCCAGATCGGCGGCATCACGGCGAATAATTCTGGCGGCGAAAAGTCACTGGAATACGGCAAAGTCGAAGATTTTGTGACCGAGCTCAAGGTTGTTTTTGCCGACGGCAAAGAGTACACCGTAAAACCGCTCAACAGAAAGCAGCTTGAGGCCAAAATAAACCAAGGTGACTACGAGGGTAAAATCTATCAGCGCATATACAACCTGTGCGAAGAACACTACGACGTCATCAAAGAGGCCAAGCCAAATGTGAGTAAAAATAGCATGGGGTATTCGCTGTGGCGGGTCTGGGACCGCGAAACGGGTGTGTTTGACCTCGGAAAACTCATTGTGGGGTCCGAAGGAACGCTTGGGCTCGTCACAGAGACGACATTCCGGCTCGTGCCTGCCCGGCCGCATTCTGGCTTGCTTGTCCTATTTCTAAAAAACATTAAACATTTGGGCGATATCATCCCCAAGGTGCTCGAGCACAAACCCGCCACTTTCGAAAGCTTCGACGACCAAACGCTGCTTTTGAGTCTGCGGTTTATGCCTGCTTTTTACAAACGACTCGGGTTCAAAAAGTTCGTACATTTGCTATGGAGTCTCATCCCCGATGGTTTGCAGCTCCTGCGTGGCGTACCAAAGCTGATTCTGATGGTGGAATTCAACGGCGAGACAGAAGAAGAGGTTCGTGCTAAGGTGAGTGCGCTGCATCGTGACCTTGGGAAATACCGCGCTCGCTACGAAATCAATGGTTTCGAGGAAGACCCCACCGAAGGCAAAAGCGAAAAGTTTTGGATTATGCGCCGCTACAGCTTCCAGATTCTACGAAGCAAGGTTAAGGACAAGCATACTGCACCGTACATAGATGATTTCGTCGTACCGCCAAAACACCTGGTTGAGTTCTTGCCTGCCCTGCAGAAAATTATCAAAAAATACAAACTATTTGCAACCATAGCCGGTCACATGGGCGATGGAAACTTCCACGTCATCCCCCTCATGAAGATAGAGGACGACCATGAACGCAAAAAAATCGAACCGTCCCAGCGTGAGGTCAATAACTTGGTACTCAAATACGGCGGTAGCCTGAGTGGTGAGCACAACGACGGCCTTGTGCGCGGCCCGTGGCTAGAGGCTCAATTTGGCAAGCCAGTGCTGGCGCTTTTTAAACAAGTCAAACACATCTTTGACCCAGAAAACATCTTCAACCCGCACAAAAAAACCGACGCCACCTGGGACTATTCCTACTCCCATATCCGCGAACATTTCTAAAATTCGATCGGTATGTCTTCTGTGTGTCTGCTGTCCGCGTTGGGCAATGAGTGCGCGTCGACCTGTCGGCGCAAGCATGGGCATATGTGTGTGGTGAGCTTCTCTCCACTTTGATTTGTAGGACTCAAAAGGTGGTATCGCGTTGACGAAGCGTGTACAATTAGGCGTAAG
>JAKPIL010000113.1 GCA_029549845.1 bacterium | reverse complement strand
ATGACCTCGCTGCGGTATCTGCGCGTTTACAGTCGCTCGACGTGGCTCAAAAATCCGCCGAGGCCAAGACCCTCGTGGCAGTCGCACCTTCGGGTAGCGTACAGTAGTATTTTTACCGCTTACGGTATACTTAGTACATATGGATGAACGCCAAGTCGAAACAAATCCAGTTCAGCGTGCGCGCGTATGGTACGCATGTCTGCTTATAATTTTTGCTGCGTTCGTAGTGCGTCTGTTTTATCTCGAAATTATTCATTACGACCACTACAAATCCCTGGCACTCAGTGACCAGGTTCGTGAGTACGATGTGCTGCCCGAGCGAGGGGTTATATCTGCTCAGCTGAATGGCCGGACGGTTCCGCTGGTCTTGAACCAAGCACTGTATACGGTCTTTGCCGACCCGAGCATTATAAAAAATGTGGATAAAACCGCGACGGACGTGGCCCGCGTGCTCGGCATGGACGCTGCAACGGTGCGGGACGAGCTACGGGTGAAGAAAACTCGTTATGTGGTGCTGAAAAAGAAGGTGACAGCGGAGACGAACAAGAAGGTGCTGGCACTCAAATACCCGGGTATTGCCTCGCAGCAGGTAAACTACAGGGTGTACCCGCAGGGAGAGCTGGCGGCGCAGGTGCTTGGCTTTGTGAACGATGAAGGTGAGGGTAAGTATGGGGTTGAACAGGCGCTCGATACGTCGCTTGCCGGTCAGAAAGGGCGCCTGAAGGCTATAACGGATGTCAATGGCGTGCCTCTGGCTGCCAACAGTGACAATCTGCTTATTCAGCCCAAGTCAGGCGATGCGGTTTCGCTGACGCTAGATATGGGCATGCAGGCGCAAGTTGAGAGCATCGTAAAGGGTGCGCAGGAGAAATTCCGTTCAAAGGTCGTTAGCGCCGTTGTGCTAGAAACAAACACTGGGGCCGTGAAGGCTATGGCAAACTATCCCACCTTTGACCCTGCGAAATACCAACAGGTTGAAGACGGCACGGTATTTCAGAACTACAGTGTTGCGAGCCCAATAGAGCCCGGTTCTATCACAAAGATTCTTACGGTGGCTGCGGCGATAGATAAGGGTGCCATATCTGCCGACACAAGCTACTACGATCCGGGTAACTGGACGATTGACGGTGCCCGGGTGCTAAATGTGGCGGAGGGTACGGGCACGGGAACGCAGACCATAAAAAGCCTACTGAACCTTTCACTCAATACGGGCGCAACCTGGACGCTTATGCAACTGGGTGGTGGCAAACTGAATGACCAGGGGCGTTCGGCACTGCATGGCTATTTTACGGACCGCTACAGGCTTGGGAAGGCAACAGGGATAGAGCAGGGGTATGAAGGGATCGGATTTGTGCCAGGACCGGAGAATAAAGACAACGGCATCAATATTACTTATGCAAACATGTCGTTCGGGCAGGCCTACTCGGCCTCGGCACTGCAAATGGGTTCAGCACTGAGTGCCATTGTGAACGGGGGTACGTACTACCAGCCGCGACTTATAGACGAAGTCACAACGGCAGACGGCAAAACGACCAAACTTGAGCCAAAAGTGATTGATCGAGCTGTGGTTTCTGCCAAAACGAGCAGTGCCATGCGCGGTCTACTAGAATACGTTACCGTTGCTCACCAAACAGGGTTTCGCTATATGGACTTTGGGGATTCATATAATGTTGGTGGCAAGACAGGCACAGCTCAAATTACCGACGAAAAGACAGGTTTGTACCGTGAAGATGTTTTCAACGGCACATTCATGGGGTATGTGGGTGGGGACATGCCACAGTACACCATAGTTGTGTACAATATTGAGCCGCACGGGTATGCCGGTTTTGCGGGTGCGCAGACAGGCCAGCCTGTATTTGCGGACATTGCGCACATGCTCATCAATAATTACGGCGTGACGCCGAAGCAGGGGAACTAGGCTCCTCTGCGCTCCTACGGTATACTAAGCATGTACATACAAGATACAAACATGAAACGACGAAATAACTGCTTTTGGTCCATGTCTGATACTCCTGAAAGGGGTTGTTTGTGAGCACTCCGTCGTGGCGTCGACCTCCGCAGGGTGCGCAAACTACCGATGCGCTGCGCAAACATCGCCCAGATTACTGGTTGCTGGTCATTGCTGCGTGTTTGCTCGCGATTGGGCTGGTGGTGGTGTATTCCATAAGCCCGGCTCTCAGTGAACTTCGGGGCGGTAACTACGTACAGCACCAGATCATCGCCATTATCTTGAGTATACTTGCGTTTTTGGTGACGGCGCGAATCCCCCTGGCCGTATGGCGAAAGTGGCAATGGTGGCTGCTGGGGCTTGCGGCGCTTGGGACATTCGTAGCACTGGTGATACCGCCGATTCCGGCCTATCCGCAACACCGGTGGATTCGGTTTGGCGGTAGTTTTTCGCTGCAGTCTGTAGAGGTGCTGAAGTTTGCCTTACTCATTAGTGTCAGTGGTTTTTTGGCGACTCGGGTTCAGCAGGGGATGATAGGTAATTATAGGCTAACCCTCAAGCCGCTTGCGCTCGCCGTGGGAGCCATAGGCATAATCGTTGCATTTATCCAGAGCGACTTAGGATCGGCTGGCGTTATTGTGGCTATGGTGATGCTGATGGGGTTTGTTGCAGGAATGCCCATGAAGCGGATACTTCTGATTGGGCTCGTGGTGGTGATAGGCACGTTCATAGCTATATCGTCCACGCCGTACCGACGGGCGCGGCTCGCGACCTACATGCACCCTGAGAACAACTGCTCAACAGCGGCGGGGCATCAGGCCTGCCAGGCGCTGATTGCGGTTGGTTCTGGTGGCATGATTGGGCTGGGGCTCGGGAAGAGTGTGCAAGCGTACGGGTACCTGCCCGAAGCGCAGAATGACTCCATTTTTGCCATATATGCCGAGAAGTTTGGGTTTATTGGGAGTACCGTGCTCTTAAGCCTGTTTGTGATGCTCTTTGCGCGGCTACGGCTGATACTTGAGCGCGCTCCAGATGTGTTTAGTAGGCTGGTCGTGGCCGGGG
>JAKPIL010000101.1 GCA_029549845.1 bacterium | reverse complement strand
TATGAAACTGTTTCGAATTAAACCGGTGTATGCGCATTGTGATTTGCCGTGTGGGGTGTATGACCCGGCCCAGGCACGCATAGAGGCCGAGAGTGTCAAGGCCATGATGCAAAAGTATGAAGGGCTTGATGAGCACAATAAACTTCGTGCAGTCGTGCTCATAGAGCAGCGTGCCGAACTGGTCAAGCAGCACCTATGGGTGCTGTGGACCGATTATTTCAAACCACCACACCTAGAGAAATACCCAGACCTGCATGAGAAATTCTGGCTCGCTACCAAGCAAGCTGGGGAGTGCAAGCACCACATGGATGTAGCCGAGGCCGATAAACTACTTGCTATGATAGACGATATAGCCACAATATTCTGGGAAACTAAAAAAGGCTAGCCACATGAGCCAAGGTGCCAAAAAACACAAAAAAATACTCTTCGTACGCCGGGTCGTCGGAAAAAGCATGTGGCCAGTGCTGGACCCAGAGCAAGTGGTGGTAGCCATGCGCAAGCGCCGTTACGACGTGGAGGACGTGGTCGTGATATGGCACCAGGGTAAGGAAAAGATTAAGCGCATCCGTACTCTAGAAGGTACCAAATACGATGTGCGCGGTGACAACCCATCGCAAAGTAACGATAGTCGCCACTTTGGGCTGATTGAAAAAAGCGAGATACTTGGCAAGGTTGTCTGGCCTAGAGTGTAAACCGCATACTGTGTTTGTTCCTGTGCCTGAGCCCTACATAGAGGCGGTGGCCGGGTTCTAGCCTTGCTAGTTATTCTACGGGAGTTGGTTTGTGGCCGGACCTGAGTGGAAGGTCACGCAGGAACAGTGCAATTACAAGCGCTAGGACAGCGCAAGGGATTGCAAAGCGAAAGACATCGGCGAACGAGAGTGAAAAGGCTTTTATGACCATTTCGTGTACTGCCGGCGGGAGGTTCTGAAGCGTGTCGAGACTACCACTCACTTTGACACTGGGCGCGCCCGCAGGCAGTTGTGCTGCCATGTGGTGGGCAATACGGTTCGTGAGCACCGCCCCAAACAAGGCTGCTCCCAGGCTGCTACCAATGGACCTGAAAAACGTTACCGATGAAGTTGCCGTGCCTAGCTCTTCTTTTTTAACCGCATTTTGCACGGCCAGGACGGTGACCGGCATAACACAGCCGAGCCCAAGTCCCAAAAGTACCATCCAGACGCCAATCTCGGCACGGTTGGTCGTGGCGGTAATGGTGCTAAAGAGTGCGTACGCAACAATCACAAGCGATGCGCCGATGATGGGGAAGCGACGGTATTTGCCAATTTTGCTTATGAGACGCCCGGAGCCTATCGACCCGACCATCATGCCAACCACCATGGGTAGAAGCATAAGCCCAGACTTTGTAGCGGAGTCACCGCGAACCAGTTGTTGGTACTCTGGGAGGAATACGAGTGCGCCAAACATGACCACGCCAAACACTGCGCTCAGGAGTGTCGAGACCAAGAAAACGTCGCTTTTAAAGAGGTCTAGTGGTAGGATGGGCTCTTTCGCGTACCGTTCGCGGAAGAAAAACAGTACTGCGAGTATAACCGAAGCGACCAGCAAGCCTACAATGCGGGTTGAACCCCACGGGAACTCTACGCCGCCCCAGACGAGCGCCAGAAGCAGGCAGACTACACTTGAGCCCATAAGAACCGCGCCAAGGTAGTCAATGTTGTGATGTGACTTGCGCACTGGAAGATGCAAGCGAGCGGCTATGGCAAACAGCGCCACCGCGCCAATAGGCAGGTTTATGTAAAACACCCAGCGCCAGCTTGCGTGGTCGGTAAAAAGCCCACCAAGCAGTGGCCCTATCACGCTGGATATGCCAAACACGGCCCCTATGAATCCCTGGTATTTTCCACGGTCACGTGGGGGTACTACATCGCCTATAACCGCCATGGCGAGCGTCATAATGCCGCCAGCACCTATGCCCTGGATCGCACGAAAATATATAAGCTGATCCATGTTTTGCGCGGCCCCACACAGCACAGAACCAAGCAGGAATATACCTATGGAAATCTGGAAAATCTTTTTGCGCCCGAACATATCACTTATTTTGCCAAACAGTGGCGTTGCGACAGCGCTTGCGAGCAGATACGAAGTAGCCACCCACGAATATTTACTCAAGCCGTGGAGCTCCTGGGCTATGGCGGGGAGTGCGGTCGCTACGATGGTTTGGTCGAGAGCCGCCAGGAACATTGCGAGCATGAGCGCCGTTATGACCACCATGATTTCGCTGTGTGTTAGTTCTTTGCTGTGGTCTATAGCTGCGACACCGGCATGCGGTTTAAAGAATTTCTTGAAAAAGTTCACCGTGGGGCTACCGTTTCCTTTCTGTTGATTTTAGTTCGTTTTGGAGCGCCTGCAGAATCTTCTGGTGCGCGGTCACGAGCAGCATGAGCTCAGCATCGCTGAGCTCGGCCGTAGACTGCTCAATGATAGCATGACGCTTACGCTCAATCGCATCGACTTGACCTGCTCCGTTTTTGGACAGGCTGAGGTCAATGGTGCGTCTATCGTCAGTGCGAGGCGTACGTGTAACGTAACCGCGCTCAGCAAGTGTCTCGACGAGCTGCGAAATAGCCCCAGGGGTGAGCGATAGCCGACTAGCGAGCTCCTGTGCACTGGTAGGACCATGGTGCTTTAGGGCAAAAAGCAGCCCTAGCTGGCCACTCGTAAGGCTTGTGCCGTCGGGGCATGGGTACGACCGCCCCTGTAAGGAACGTTTGATGCTTGCGACGAGCGACATGAGTTCAGATATAGTTTCGGCACGATTCATAGTTTAGTAACTAAACTATATAGTAACTAACGTATTGCCGTCAAGCTGCGTTGACAGAAGCTGAGCCTGAGAATTTTGCTGGTCTCATGTGTAAGATATCTTATAGAAACGGCTTTGTAGCGGGAGTATGCTGCGGATAGCAACATGTTGCGAGGAGTTACTATGGGTACAGAGAAAAATGGCAAAGGATGGCACGGCGATCCCGAGGGACACGCGCGTGCAGGACGTAAAGGTGGCAAGATGAGCTCGGGCAATTTCAAAAACAATCCCGCTCGTGCGTCTGCAGCAGGTAAAATTGGCGGAGCCATGAGCCCCGGCAACTTCAAGAATAACCCCGAAAGAGCCCGTGAGGCTGGTCGTAAGGGTGGCGAGAAGTAGTACGTACACCCGCGTTAATTTCTACTTCGCTTAGACATTGTTATGGGACTTAGGAGCGGGTTGTACTATTTATCACACAGATTGTGTGAATAACATTACTGTTCTAGCTGCGCTTTTTGGCTATGATGAAAGCATCATACGAAAGGAGTGCGTATGGACAAGGTGTTTACACAAACGTTCAATCTACAGCCGCGTAGCTCGGAGGAGCTGCAGGCCGTGTTGCGTCGCTTCGAAGCCAAGTGGCAACGTCGACGGCGCTCTCACCCCCTCGTTGGGTTGACGGTGTAGGTCCCGAGTGCGGGAGCTCAGCATAGTCTCAGGTTTTGAGGCTATGCTGAGCGTATTCGAAAGAACCCATTTGCGAGAGTGTTCTTTCGTAGGCAGAAAATCACACAGGTTTTTTGCCGTTTTGCACGTGTAGGCCAGAACCAACTGCTTCAGCGATGTTTTTGAAGCCGTCTTGTGCGGCAAGCTTAGCAAGGTCACGGTTTAGCTGGCCAGGAAGTTGCGGCCCCGTATAGATGAGTCCGGTAATGAGCTCCACTAGGCTGGCGCCGAGCGTTATTTTGCGATATGCGTCTTCCGCAGTAAATATGCCACCCACGCCAATGATGGTAAGTGCGCTGCCGTACGCACTGTATGTTTTGGCTATAAGGTTATCGCTGAGTGCTTGTGTGGGTAGTCCACTCAGGTTGCCTTTCACCTGGGATGGCAATTCTTCAGATGGGATTTCACTTCGTTGCTTGCTGAGATTGCCAATGGTGACGCCCTGAACGCGGTGTTTTATGATGATTTTTAATAGCGCGTTGAACTCTGGCCATGCATGATTAATGGGCATTTTGACCCACACTGGTTTGGTGATGTGCAGGGCATCGACCGCCGCCAAAAGCGCGTCGAGCCGCACGGGGTCAGTAAATGGCTCGCCGCCATACGTGTTCGGGCACGAAATATTTATCTCGAGCACTGCAGCCCGTGGTTCGTTCTGTAGCAGTTTGAGGCTACCTATGTAGTCGGCTATTGCTTCGGTGTCATTACATGTCGTGGGGTTGTTTGTTTTAGCGACAGACACAACGACGGGGAAATCCTGCAAGCGACTTGTGTGGTAGTGGTTGAGCCGTTCTATGACTTTCGCCGCGCCGTGATTGGCCAGGCCAACATGTACCACCAGCGACTTTGAGCGCGGCAACCGGTAAAACCATGGCCGTGGGTTGCCCACACACACCTGGTGCGTCACCGATCCGACCGTACCAAACCCAAACCCAATCGCTGGCAGCAGTGGTAGGAGCTCGGCGTTTTTATCGAGCCCGGCACTCAGGCCTACGGGGTTCGGAAACGGTATGCCGTGGATGGTTTGGCTCAGCAAGGGCGTGGCGTTGGTGCGTAAAACACGGCGCATTAGCCACACAGCAGGCGTAAATGCGCCAAAAATACGCGCACTTTTGACCATGCGCTCATGCACGATATCGGGCGACTGCCGGAAAAGGAGCGGTTTGACGAGGTGGCCGTACCCCCAGCCAATCCCGCGCGATAGGTATAAAATCACCTACATAGTATACGCCTGAACTTGTCATTTTGTGGACAGGAGCGCATGATATAGAGGCAATGTAAAGGAGGATAGTACATGGCAAAATTTGAAGTATACGAAAGCAAAAGTGGTTGGCGCTGGCGCCTTAAGGCTGGCAACGGCGAAGTTGTTGCCACCGGTGAAGAATACACCACCAAAGATGGTGCAGTGCGCGGTTGCGAGGCGGTTGCTCGCGCCGCAGCCGACGCCGAAGTCGTAGAGGTCGAAGACTAACCCTAAAGGAAGAACATCGTCTTAGTCAGACCGAAAAACCCTAGACATGTCTCTAGGGTTTTTCTTTGGGTACCGCCCATGCGACAATGGTGCTATGCAAGACGAAAAGACCGCACTCCGACAGAGCCTCGCTGCGCGCCGAAAGGCACTCACGCCAGAAGTAGTGAGTGCGGCCAGTCGTGATGTAGCGCAGAAAGTTCCCAGCGTCACGCAGTGGCAGCGCGTGAAAACTGTGCACATCTACCGCTCGCTCGCTTCACTTGGTGAGGTCGATACGCAGCCTATCATAGACTGGCTGGCGCGTGCACAGCCCCACGTAGCAGTGACGGTCGGGACATCCGCTCCTGAGGCGCCGTTTCCCGAAGGCGATTTTGAGGTGATTTTCGTCCCGGTGCT
>JAKPIL010000092.1 GCA_029549845.1 bacterium | reverse complement strand
GGGCTTACGGGACTCGAACCCAGATTAACAGATGAAAGCCCTTCAAAAATCAAAATAAGCCAAAGAATTGGTATATTTTACATCTGTTAATGTATTTGGCTGGGGCTAGTGGATGTATTCTAAGAAAACCGACAATTCCACATCACTGTCACCCTCCCCATATAATCAACACATAGTCTAAACCGGTTCGACTACAATACTAGTAATAGCTGCGGCGGGCATTAGCCCGTCATGCATAAGAAAGGAGTTTTTGCATGCCCAAAGGCATACCGACTGATCCACACACGAGAGCTGAGATTGTGTCCAAGATACGTAACGAGGGTATGAGCGTCAGCGAAGCGAGCACCTCGTACGGTATTTCGAGTAAGAGCATCTACTACTGGTTGCGGGAAGGCATCGTCGACGGCAACCGCAACCTCATTCTGGAAAACAACCGGCTCAAAAAAGAGAATGAGCAGCTGTACAAGCTGCTCGGCCGAGCAACCGCTGAAATGCAACGGTCAAAAAGCTAGCCATCCTGGAAGAAGTCGACTCAGGGTGGCGCACAAAGCTTGCTCATGCCCTGCAGGTTTGTCGCACGAACTACTACCGCAAGCCAGCAACGCAGCAGGCCAAAGATACTGTTGCTGTAGCGACACTCCGTGCCGCCCACGTCGAGCACCCCTTCTACGGCGTAGAGCGACTGGCTCTCCATTTGGGGTGGAACCAGAAGAAAGCTCGGCGTATTCGCAGGCTTGCAGGAATTGTCGTCCCGACAGCCAGTAAAAAACACCATCTGCGGTCTGGAACGGCAGAGATTGCTCCAGCACCCAACATTCTTGGGCAGTATGCGCAGCCTAAGAATGAGGATCGCCCACAAGACGGCATGAGCTACGAGGCTATGACCAACGTCGGAGCTTGGGTGCAGGACTTCACCTATCTCAAGTTTCAGGGTGCTTGGTACTACTTAGCAGTAGTACTCGACGTACAGACACGGCAAATTGTTGGCTGGCGGCTTGGTGCAAGCCACAGTAGCGAGCTTACGTACGCAGCTATGCTGGATGCTTTGAGTAAATATCCGCCACCAGCCATCCTGCACAGTGACCAAGGCTCAGAGTACTTGAGCTACAAGCACCGTGACCTCTGCGAGCGCTACGAGATCCAGCTCAGTTGCAGTGCAGCTGGCAAACCGTGGCAGAATGGCTACATGGAGCGTTGGTTTGGTGGATTCAAGTTGGAACTTGGCGTACTCACCAAGTTCGCAGATCTCGACAGATTGCACGAAGGCATTGCAGGCCAGGTGTTCTACTACAATACCAAACGCATCCACAGCGCACTCAAGATGAGTCCGTCCGCTTACGCGGCCAGCCTCAAACCAAAGCCAAAGAGTTTAGACAAGGTGTTGCAGAAAGGGGGAGGTTGACAAGGGCGAGTACGCCTACGAGTTATCAAGTGTTTGGATTGGTGAATATGAAAGCCCAATGTTCCCGCAAATGAGCAATGCAACCGCCGAAAGTGTACCTTATTGGAGCAAACATGCGTTTGTCTGGGGTAGTCAAGAAATTATACCTGGTTCAACATTAAATAAATGTCCTTGGTAGCCAGCTAATTTAGTTGCAATAGTCTGCACCTTGCTCCTCCAAGAAAAAAGACCTGCCTTGCGTAGGTCTTTTTTCTTGGTTGATACAGTGAGCTTGAGTTCATGACAGAGATTTTTCTGAAGGAAAAATATCGTAGTCGCGAGTTCGGCGCAACGAGGACGCGCGCAGCCATGTCGAATGACATGGCGAGCACGCCGCAGTGGAGAAGCCCAAAGGGTGCTGTCTCACTGGGCCCTCGCAACTCTTCTCCGTGAGAAGTTTTACTGTTTGGTATACTGTTGTTATGAAAAAGTACATCTTACTTGATTGGGATGGAAATCTTGCTAAAACACTTGACGTCTGGATAGAAGCTTGCCGTGCCCCACTTCAGAAACGTGGACTAAACCTTACTGACGAAGAGATTGCAACTTGCTTTGGCATACCTTTTGAGCGCTTCACAGAATGGGGTATTGAAGATGTTGATACAGCAATAGGCGAAATGGATGCGCTAGCTGCTACATTACTACCAGAAGTCGCACTTTATCCGGACGCTGTATTTGTACTAGAGGAGCTGAAGAAGCAAGGTAAGAAAATGGCGCTCATCACTACGTCTCTTCGAGATAACGTCATCACCCTGCTTGATAAATACAATTTACACGGTTATTTCGATGTAGTTATGGCTTACGAAGACACCGTAGAGCATAAACCACACCCCGAACCACTCGAAAAAGCGTTGATGGCGCTGGAAGGCTCTAAGGAAGAAGCGGTTATGATTGGTGATACCGGTAACGATATTGTTGCCGCAACTTCTGCAGGCATCGATTCGATTCTCTTTTTTCCACAAGAACACTCAAAGTTCTACAAATTCGAAGATCTCGTTAAACACATGCCCACTTATACTATCGATGATTTTCGCAAGATACTCGCAATTGTATAGTTAAAACTACTCAATATGCTCGCAGCCACAAACACGTTTCTAGCTACTTGTGCTTTTTGTCGCCCTCGGGCTTCCACCGAGTCATGAGTAGATACAAAAAGGTTATGGTGGCGCCGGTTAAAATGACCGCTGTTTCTAGATTGTTCAGCTCGTGCCATGCTGTCGATTCGTAGATACTATCTTGCAAG
>JAKPIL010000086.1 GCA_029549845.1 bacterium | reverse complement strand
GAGCCCCTGGCAAATCATGACATTTGCAGCCGAAAACCGCCATAAAGCCGACATAGTTAAAGAACTCTTCACTCAGGCCGGAGTTGTCATTCCGAGCGAAGTCGAGGAATCTTCTGGGGAGAAAGGGGATCTTTCGACTACTCCGGCTGCTGCCGGATCCGCTCAAGATGACAAGGCGGTACTTTCGGTTGGTTCGGAACTACATTATAGAAACAAAATGGAATATAGCTTCTGGGGTGACGATGATGGTCTGCATCTGGCACTGCACCGGCGGGGAAGCCACGGCAAAGAAATTGTACAGGGCAGTGTGCTCGCGCTGCCTGCGCTAGACACCGCAGCGCAGGCGGTGCTGAACGAGCTGCGGCGGCTGAATGTGCGCGCGGGCGACCTGAAGACCGTGATTGTGCGGTGCAGCCAAGAAGGGGAGGCAGTGGCGGCACTTTTTGTAAAACCAAGTGAATTCCCCAGATTGAAACTGCCAAATGCGGTGAAAACCCCAGTTTCAAAGGACAGTCCTTTGAGTGCGCTCAAGGGGCTGCGGGTGTACCACTCAAACCCTCGTTCGCCCGCGTCGGTACCAACCCAGTTGCTGTACGAGCTGGGCGACTGCGGGCTGCACGATGCGCTGCTGGGGCAGATATTTTCCTACGATGTCGATAGTTTTTTCCAGGTGAATGTACCGGTCTACACGCGGGCGCTTGAAAGTATTCGGGTGCACTGCCAGGGCGACCCGGTGGATATGTATGCCGGCGTGGGAACTATTGGCCTTAGTGTGGCAAAAAAGCAGGTGACCCTAGTGGAGCTCGATGCCGCAACGGCCGCAATGGCCCACGTGAACGCAGAGAAATCACCAGTGGATGCGGAGGTGGTGCAGACCTCAACCGAAAAAGCTCTAGAGTACATCACTGCCGAGCAGCCGGTTATATTTGACCCGCCGCGGGCAGGCCTGCACGCCCAGGTGGTGCAGCGCTGTCTGGAGGTTTTGCCGCCGCAAATCATCTACCTCAGCTGTAATCCGTCTACACACGCACGCGACCTTGCGCTTTTGCAGGACGCATATACCATAAAGCATTTCGAAGTATTTAACTTCTTCCCACGCACGCCGCACATAGAAACCCTGGCCGTCCTGGAACGTCAGGCTGCCGAAGATCCGAATCGGAAAAGCACCGCGGAACTGCTCCCCAAATGATGTGATACGATAAAGACATAACGAAGGAGAACTCATGGACCCACGGCTAGACCCGACTCAACAAGATCAACCGACACCCACCTTTGCGGCACCTCAGGGCGGTCAGCTAGCGCCACAACCACCAACCGGGCCCATTTATACTGGGCAACAGGCACCTGCACAGGCTTTTCCGTCGACTCATCAGGCGGGAGCGCCTACGTCGGTGCAAGAAAGCCCGACAAAAGAATATGTCCCAGCAGTACTGCTTTCGTATTTTTTGGGTATATTTGGAGTTGATCGGTTCTATGTTGGTCATGTTGGGCTTGGCGTCGCGAAACTATTGACGCTTGGTGGGCTTGGGCTTTGGGCGCTTGTAGATTTTTTCTTGGTACTTTTTGGTAAAGTGCGTGACAAAAGTGGTTTGCCGCTAAAAGGTTATGCTCAGCATGGCAAAATAATGAAAATTGTCTTTATGGTGTTGTTGGGAATAAGTTTGCTTATAGTTGTGCCGGTGCTTTTGATGCTCGTCCTTGTAACGTCTAACGGTGTTCAGTCGCGGGCAACAGACGTTGAGCGGAAGAATGACATTAGTTCCATACGAACGCATGTCGAGGTGTACTATGCAAAAAATGACGAGTATCCGACTCTGAAAAATATGAACGATACATCATGGCGCATGGCAAACCTTGTAGGCTTGGAGGGTATTGCTTATGCTGATCCAGCTGGAAAAACAGATGTTTTTGCAAGTGCCCCTACGAAAGGGCAGTATGCATATGAAGCTACAGGGGAAGCGGGCGAGGCGTGTGATAACGTTGCCGTAAGCTGCGTTTTTTACCAGATTGCGGCGACGTTATCTGACGGAACGGAGTACGTAAAAACTTCGGACACTATGGCAGATCTTGCACCCGCATCATCGCAAGGGAGCCAATGAGTTACGCAAGGGAACGCAGCCGGCCGTATGAGCCGGGGCAGGTTGCGCCGTTTAAGGTCAGCCGGAGCAAGATTGAGCTGTACATGCAGTGTCCACGCTGTTTTTGGCTAGATGTGCGGCACAAAATTACCAGGCCTAGCAGCCCACCGTTCAATATAAATAAAGCCATCGATGAACTGTTTAAAAAAGAGTTCGATGTGTACCGCGCCGAGGGAAAACCGCACCCGCTCATGCAGCAGTTTGGTGTCGATGCCGTACCGTACACGCACAAAGACCTCGATACGTGGCGGTATAATTTTACAGGGGTAACAACGCTGCACGCACCAACTAATCTGCATGTATTTGGCGCGGTCGATGACGTGTGGGTTAATCCTGCCGGCGAGCTCATGGTGGTGGACTACAAGGCAACGGCCAAGGCCGCACCGGTGACCGCCCTCGGCCCTGAAGGTGGCTGGCAGGACATGTATCGCCGCCAAATGGAAGTGTACCAGTGGTTGCTGCGCCAGAACGGATTTGCGGTGAGCGACACCGGCTACTTTGTGTACGCCACGGGGAACCCGGGTAAAGATGCGTTCGACGGCGTGGTAGAGTTTGAGACGCACGTGTTTCCGCACGCCGGCAAGAGCGACTGGGTAGAACAAACCCTACTGGATATGAAGACCTGCATGGAGAGCGACACTATGCCTGCAGTGGGCACAGCCGCCATGGGTGGCCCGTGTGAATTCTGCACCTACGCCCGCTCCCGCACCGAGTTAACACTGAAGGCACTACAGAAAAAATCATGAGAAATACATATTATCTTATGCGTCATGGCTGGAGTGAGTCGAACGAGCAGCATGTTATAGCCTGCTCCCCCGAAGGGTCACTCGAAGGGTTTGGTCTAACCGAAAAAGGAAGAAATCAGGCAAAGCAGGCTGCAGAGGCGTTTAGTAAGATTGTAAATCAGGAGCCTATCATTTATTCATCGGACTTTCTGCGTGCTCTACAGACCGCTGAAGCTGTCGCCGGCGTGTGTCATTCGAACGTTATTACCGATGTGCGTTTGCGTGAGCGTAATCTAGGTGAGCTAGACGGGGAATCTGCAGATGATTACTACAAGGTCTGGGATGCCGAGCCTGACCCCGATGCTCATCCACTTAACTCCGAATCTCTCCGTCAGATGGTTGGCCGAGTAAAGTCACTCATCGATGATTGTGAGCAGAAGTATAACGAAAGGGTTGTGATGTTCGTGAGCCACGGCGATCCCCTAGTCGCGATAAATAGTTATGTTATGCATGGGGATTATAGGCCACCCATCCATTACATAGGTAATGCAGAGATTCGACGCATTGACGAAGCTACACCGACCGTATCTGTCGAATAACTCTTAACTCTTAACTCTTAACTCTTAACTCTGTATACTGTTTTTATGCTAGATATACAATTTATACGGGACAATGCTGAAGTGGTTCAGCGAAAGAGTGAGGAAAAGGGCTACAAAAATGTCGATGTGGCGGCGCTGCTGAAGGTAGATGAGCAGCGACGCGCGCAGCTGACGGTGGTGGAAGATTTGCGGGCGCAGCGCAACGCACTGACCGACTCCATGAAGGGCCAGAAGCCTACGCCAGAGCAAATAGAGCAGGGTAAAAAACTCAAGGAAGATATTGCCGTTAGAGAAAATGAGCTGAAAGTCACAGAGGAAAAATGGCAATCCCAGATGCAAAGCATCCCAAACCCCACGTTTGACGATGTACCACTGGGCGGCGAAGAAGACAGTGTAGAGATTAAGCAAGTGGGCGCACAGAACAAAGGCGCAAAGGACCATCTGGACTTTGCGACCGAACGCGACTGGGTAGATTTTGAGCGCGGTGCCAAGGTGGCCGGAGCCAAGTTCTACTACCTAAAGGGTGACTTGGCGCTGCTAGAAAACGCCATCACGCAGTTTGCGCTCGATTTTGTGCTCAAGAAGGGCTTTACGTACCTAACAGTTCCACACATGGTAAATAGCCGGGTGGCAGCAGGGGCGGGGTTTGCACCGCGTGGTGATGAGAGTGGCAATGAGTATTTTGTAGAAGGCGAAGACCTGACACTCATCGGCACGGCCGAGGCGCCACTGACGGGCTACCACGCAGATGAAATCATAGATGAAGCGAAGCTACCACTGAAGTACGTGGGTTACAGCCCATGCTACCGCAAAGAAGCGGGGACGTACGGTAAGCACGCGCGTGGACTATTCCGCGTGCACCAGTTTAACAAGCTCGAAATGTACGTGTTCTGTACACCAGAACAAAGCCGAGACATGCACGAGGCCATTCTCGCCATAGAGGAAGATCTGTGGCAGGCAATGGGCGTGCCGTATCATGTGGTAAACATTGCTGCGGGGGATCTGGGTGCGCCAGCGGCCAAAAAATATGACGTTGAGTACTGGTCGCCGGTAGACGAAAAGTACCGTGAGCTCACAAGCTGCAGCAACTGCACAGACTTCCAGGCGCGTAACTTGAACATTCGTGTGCGCCGCGCCGATGGCCGCGTTGAGGTACTTCATACACTGAACGGTACCGCTGTTTCGTTGGCTCGTTCTCTTGTGGCGGTGATTGAGCATTACCAAACAGAACGTGGTACACTGAAAGTACCAACAGTCCTACAGCCCTACATGGGTAGCAGAACCGAATTGTAAACAAAAGGAGCGATATGATTCATACGGTAAGCGCCGAAGGCTTTGACCTGGCTCAAAAATTGCAAAAGTATACGGCCGGCAAGGTGAAAGATATCGAAAAGTACATTCCACGCAAGGCGCGTCCCGCAGCGGTTTTGGCCGTCCATTTTAAAGAATCACGCAGGGGTCAGGATAAAACCTGCACGCTGGCATTGCAGCTACCCGAAGAAACCCTTGCCGTTCGTGAAACGACTGGCCACATGTATGCCGCACTCGATATTGCTACGGTAGAAATGCGTCGCCAACTGGCTGAATACAAAGGAAAACATAGCAAATATGGCTTACGTCATCGCTTAGTCCGGCGCTTGCGGCGTAACGAAAACGTGCAAACGGCCGAATAGCCAGACCGGGTGTTTGCGCTTGTCTGGCCGTGGCAACTTGACCAACGTGCCGTATAGGCGGCTATACTGCGGCGTCTATTTGGCGGTTTTTGAAATATTCGGGTGAAATAGTCTCGCATACTCGAGCCAAACAGGGTACAATGGTGGGTGACGAAATCTACTGAACGCATGGAGGTGTAACACAGTAATGAACAGAGTGCTAAAACGTATTCTCGGTGACCCGCAAGCAAAGACCATCAAGCGACTGCGCAAGCGTGTTCGTACTATCAACGAGCTTGCTCCCAAGTACGATAAAATGACCGACAAACAACTGCGCGAGCAGACAGACAAACTTCGTACACGTCTTAAAAAAGAATCCCTAGACGGTATATTGCCCGATGCATTTGCGCTAGTACGCGAGGCAGCCACCCGTACACTCGGCCAGCGGCACTACGACGTGCAGCTCATAGGTGGTATGGTTCTACACGAAGGCAATGTGAGTGAAATGAAAACCGGTGAAGGAAAAACACTGGTGGCGACCGCTCCAATGTACCTGAACGCCCTCACGGGCAAGGGTGCGCACCTAGTAACAGTGAACGATTATCTAGCGCAGCGTGACGCCGGCTGGATGGGTCAGGTGTACCACTTTCTTGGTTTGACCGCTGCGGTTATCATGGCAGACCACTCCTACATTTACGATCCAGCGTACACAAATGAAGAGCATGAAGACGAACGTTTTCGTCACCTCAAACCATGTAGCCGCCAGGAAGCATACGCGGCAGATATTACCTACGGTACCAATAACGAATTTGGCTTTGACTACCTGCGCGACAACATGGTGCGCGAGACCGAACAGCTACGGCAGCGCGATCTTAACTATGCCATCGTTGACGAAGTCGACTCCATTCTTATTGACGAAGCGCGAACGCCACTCATTATCAGCGCCCCGAGTGTCACCCCCGGCAATGCATATGCTCAGTTTTCCAAAACTGTTCGCCAGCTCGTGCCCAAGCACTACGAAGTCGACGAAAAGCGCAAAACAGTTGTCCTCACCGATGACGGCGTCGATAAGCTTGAAAAAGTTCTAGGCATCCAGAACCTGTATGGAACTGAAAATATTCGCACGCTCTACCACCTCGAACAAGCATTGCGCGCCCAAACACTTTTCCACCGCGACAAAGACTATGTAGTGACAAACGAGGGTGAGATTGTCATCGTAGACGAATTTACCGGTCGTTTGCTTGCTGGTCGTCGCTACAACGAAGGCCTGCACCAGGCTATAGAAGCAAAAGAAGGTGTTGAAGTGCAGGAGGAGTCCATGACTCTTGCGACCATTTCATTCCAGAACTACTTCCGCCTGTACGATAAGCTTTCGGGCATGACGGGTACGGCTCTTACGGAAAGTGAAGAGTTCCACCAGATTTATAAACTCGATGTTGTTGAGATTCCATCGAACCGTCGTATAGCGCGTGATGACCGCTCGGACCGTATCTACCGCAATGAGGCATCGAAGTTTAAGGCCATCGTCGAGCAGGTTAAAGAGCTCCACGAAGCGGGCCAGCCAGTCCTCATTGGTACGGCTTCCATAGAGAAGAACGAAAAGCTCGGCGGTCTGCTCAAAAAGGCAGGTGTTGCACACCAGGTGCTTAACGCAAAGAACAACGAACGCGAAGCCAAAATAGTTGCGCAGGCGGGGCAGAGGGGTGCAGTGACACTGGCAACCAACATTGCTGGTCGTGGTACCGATATTGTGCTTAGCGATGAGGTGAAGGAGCTCGGCGGGCTTTTTGTGCTAGGTTCTGAACGACATGAATCACGCCGTATCGATAACCAGCTGCGTGGTCGTGCCGGCCGTCAGGGTGACCCCGGCGTAACGCAGTTCTATGTGAGTACCGAAGACGACCTTATGCGTATATTTGGCGGTGATCGTATTAGTCGCGTGATGGACCGGCTCAAGGTCGACGAAGGGGTGCCCATAGAGAACCGCATGATTTCGCGCAGTCTTGAAGCTGCCCAGAAAAAGGTCGAAGGCTTCCATTTTGACCAGCGTAAGAACGTCGTACAGTACGACGATGTCATGAACCGTCACCGTAAGGCCACCTACGCCATGCGTAAGGAGGTCCTAAGGGCAGACGACATCAGCAAGCGTATCAAAGCCTATATAAATGAAGAAATCGGATTACTGGCTGACTCTCCTGTTCGTGCAACAGATGAATTTGAGCCGACCGTGAAAGAACTGTTGCCGCTGGACGATGCTGCCCTAGACCGCGTATTCGACAAATCGGTCGATACGGTTAAGCCGGTGCTTATCACCGAGGCAAAGGAGCTGTATAAGGGACGCGAGCAGGTCTTTACCCCTGAAATTATGCGCAAGGTAGAACGTGACGTGTACCTGCAGATTCTCGACAATCTGTGGATGCAACACCTCGAGAACATGGACCATCTTCGCGAGGGGATTGGCTGGATGAGCGTTGGGCAGCGCGACCCACTCGTTGAGTACCGTCGCCGAGGCCAGATTATCTTTGAGGACATGCAGCATACGCTTCGCCATGAAGTAGTACGGGCAATCTTCCATGCTGAGCCAGTCGATGCCGATGATCTTGAACAGCCAGTCGAAACCGAACTGACGTTGGCTGCACGCGGTTCTATAAACAATGCATCGCAAATCATGAATGACGAGTCTCAGTTCGATGAGGCGGACTTTACAGATGGGAAAAAGCAATCCCAGGTGAAATCGACTGCCAAGAAGCGCGCAAAGGTGAACAAAGCCGAGCGCCAGCGAAAGGCCAAAGCCAGAAAGAGAAAATAGCTCTAACGCTGTAAGGCCACTGGCTACACACTACTCATGAAACACACTGCCGAAGAAATAACGCTCAAAAACGGTGCCAAAGGCTTACTCATACACGTTGCCGACGCAACGGTTATGAATGTGTACATCAATTTCCGCGCGGGCGAATACCTGGTTCCGCGCGAAAAGTGGGAAACGCCCCACCTCATGGAGCATATTCTGCTTGGAGCGAACGACGAATACCCCCGGGCGCGTGACTTCCAGGCAGAAGTAGAAAAAAACGGTGCATATAGCAACGCGAGTACCGATGTGTACGACATTGTGTATGAGCTTGAATGTGCCGACTTTGAGTGGGAGCGGGTGACACGGTTGCTTCGCACAGCCATAGATAAGCCGCTGTTTCTGCAGGAAGAATTTGACGCCGAGTTTGGTAATGTTCGCGAAGAACTGGCTGCCCGCGCCAATAATCACTACCGGCAGCTTGGTGCTTCGAGCCGCAAGGCGTACGGCCTTGTTTCGGAGACGGATAAAGAGCGACTGGCACTCATGGATAACGTCACGCTTGACGATGTGCGCGAGCACTACCGTCGCACGCACACAACAGACAACATGCGCTTTGTCATTGCTGGCAATATCACCCCTAGTCGTAAGCAAAAAATTTCGGATATTCTTGAGGAAATCCAGCTGCCCAGAGGCGAGCGCTTCATTATGCCAGACGAGGTTGTGCGCACGCTGAAAAAACCAGTCTGTATTCCAAATGAAACAGTCGACACACTCTATTTTTATATAGACACATTCATGAATCGTCGGCTTGAGGAGCACGAGCTCGATGCGCTGAGCCTTGTAAATGCGCTCCTCACAGAGACGTTGTATTCAAAAATTTTGGGTACAGCGCGAGAGCGTGGCCTTGTGTACGGTATGAACAGCGGGTTCCAGCAGGTGAAACTGAGTAGTAACCTTTGGTTTGGAAGCCAGGTATCGGTCGCGAACGCTCCGGCGCTATTCGACATCATTACCGAGCAGTTGGGCAACCTCTTTCGCGGGGAGCTGGCCGAGGCCGATATCGCTGCGGCGCAGGCCTACGCTATAGGTCGGTACCAGCGAAGCGCGCAAACGG
>JAKPIL010000079.1 GCA_029549845.1 bacterium | reverse complement strand
GAGCGTCGCTATGACTGCGCCGAACGTATATAAGGTGAGCATAGCGGTAGCGTACGGCGATACTGAGCTGCTCTGCGCACCGTCATTGGCTAGTAAGTGTACAGCAGCAGCGAATTACGCGGAGGTTGATTTTCGTGATCGGTCTGACACTACCTGTAAACCATTCGCGGGAAGCCAATTTTGCGCGGCGAGTAGCATGACAACCATGGTCAGTAAAAGGCTGACGAATTAGTGAGGGTTAGTGTACAATGAAAATAAGCATGAGCAGCAATAAAGAGTACAAGTGCATACTACGCGATCAAAGAGGCTTAGTGTCTTTCATGATAACCCTCATTATGATGTTGGTTATATCCCTTATAGTCGTAGGGTTTACGCAGGTAACTAACCGTAATCGGCGCGAAGCGCTTGACCGGTCACTGAGTACGCAGGCGTTCTATGCTGCTGAGTCTGGGGTGAATGACGCACTGAGTGTTATACAGAGTAAGCCAGTGAATTCACTTACAAAACAGGACACATGCTCATCGGCTGATTATCCGCTGAGCCCGGATCTGAACGGTGACGACTCGGTCAAATATACCTGCGTGTTGATTAACCCAATCCCCCCAGATATTACAACGCATGTCACTCAGCAGAGTTCTATGGTCTTTCCGGTAAATCCGGTAGATGATGACGGCAATTCAACGTTACCTAGGACACTTACGTTTACCTGGTCGACTAAGCCCGAAGGTGACGTCACTAAGACATGTAGTGGTTCATCTGGGGTATTCCCGAAGCCTGGCGCATGGTCATGTGACTACGGCATTTTACGAGTTGATCTCATGCAGTACGACGACGCATCGTTTGTCGGCGACGCTGCTGGGGCTCGTACGGCCACGTTCTTCATGCGGCCCGTAAATAGTGGTGGGTCAGGCTCAACCAACGTGCCAGACCTGGCGACTCCAGAGGGAAGGGTAGTAGGAACTGAGTGCGATAAGACCGTAGACAGTGCGCAGACTTGTGTTGTTACGCTAAACTTCAATGTCGTGCCTGCTTCAGATAGACATGCCCAGTCAGAGCAGTACTTTGCCCGTCTCACCATGATATATAACGATGCTGCGTCAGTTAAAATAGACGGTATGTACTCGGGCGGGTCACTGAATTTTCGAGGAGCTCAGGTTACGATTGATTCAACAGGCAAGGCTCAAGACGTTCTGCGCCGCATAAAGGTTCGAAAGCGCCTTGGTAACTATGCTGCATCAAATACCATACCACTTGGTGCACTAGATTCATCGGCGGCTATATGTAAGAAGTTCACCGCGTACCCGGGCTACTACGAAGGTTGTCCGACTCCGTAACCCAGTCTTGCATCAGGTATGATTCCCGCGGTTTCCGGTTACTTGTGGTGGAACTTTTCGTGAACAGCTTTTAGGTGTGGGTCTGTGACGTGGGTGTATATTTGGGTGGTACTGATGTTGCTGTGGCCTAGCATGGCCTGCACAGAGCGCAAGTCCGCCCCGTTCATAAGAAGGTTTGTCGCAAAAGAATGGCGCATGGTGTGCGGGCTGACGTGTTTGGTTATGCCGGCAAGCAGTGCGTACTGCGCAACCAGTCGCTGGATGCTCCTGGCAGTGAGGCGGTGAAAATTGCCGCTACGGTCGACGGTTTTGCGCCCACCGTACCGTATAAATAGCGGTTTAGTGGTGTCAGTGCGTTTGTCGAGATACTGCTGGATCCAGCTAGCCGCCTCTGTGCTAATGAAGATGGGGCGGTCTTTTTGACCCTTACCGCGCACCATAAACTCGCGGCGCTTCAAGTTTATATGGTCCTTGTCGAGCCCAACGAGCTCCGACACGCGCAGGCCTGAACTAAAAAGGAGCTCTAGAATGGCTCGGTCGCGGAGCCCGGCGGCAGTTGTTATGTCTGGTTGGTCAAACATGCGGCCCAGTTCTTCCTCATTTAGGAACGTCACTTGGGGGCGTTTTGTGCGGGAAAGCTCTATAGTGTCGGGAGCCATAGATTCAAGACCGCGCTTGTGGCAAAACTTTAGAAAACTGCGAAGGGCAATGAGATGATAGTTGAGTGTTGTTTTCTGCAGCTCATCACTTACGTTTGTACCGATTCGGTTGAGCCAAAGCCGCCATTTGCGCACTAGTTCTTGGTCGATATCGGTCACCTGGATGTCGCCGGCATAATCAGCCAGCCGGGTGAGGTAGTGGTCGTAGTTACGGATGGTTTTTTGTGACCGGTTTTGCTCTATTTCTAGGTACTCAAGGAAGTCGGTCTTGGCTTTTGTAAACAGCATATCCTTAGTATCAAGTATCGGGTGGTAACTCGCAAGCCCAACTCTGTATAAACGCGGAATTGTGGGGTAGGGGTGGGTCTGTTATTATAAGGTAATAAGAGGTAAAGAAAGGAACAACATGGAACAGACACTCGTGGTATTTAAACCAGATGCAGTTATGCGTGGCATTGTGGGTGAGATTTTGACGCGTTTTGAGCGAGCGGGCTTTAAAGTGATTGGCATGAAGATGGTGCGCCCTGGGTATGACCAGCTCCATGGACATTACGAGGGGATTGGCACCTTGAAAACCCGCAAAGGGGAAGAGATATTTGAGAGCCAACTTGCCGCTATGCAAGTCGGTCCAGTCATTGCGATGGTACTCGAAGGTGTTGAGGCAGTTGAGTTTGTGAGGAAAATGGTAGGGGACACGCAGCCCAAGACCGCTATGCCAGGCACTATACGAGGAGATTATGCGCATGTGACTTATGGTCAGGCCGCTTCTGTTGGTATGGGGGTTGCGAACCTTGTGCATGCTTCTGCGACGACCGACGAGGCCGAGCGAGAAATTGCACACTGGTTCTCTGACAGTGAGCTATATGACTATGAAACCATGCAAGAAATGTTCACACAGCCACGAAAGAAGGCAAAATAACGTACCCAGTTTGAGCACATTTTGTGCTCAGCATGTCCCTGTAGTTCAATGGATAGAATAACTCCGTCCTAAGGAGCAGATAGAGGTTCGATTCCTCTCGGGGATACCATAGCAATTTGGACGCTAAGGACGAGCAACACATGAAGAAGTTCGACATTGTTTCATTCGGCGGGTGCTACCTAGACATCAATGCTTCAGAGCTTGCGTTCGGGGTTGAGGGCATACCCATCGAAACAGAACTCCGTGGCGCTAGCTATGATTGTCTCCCCGGCGGGTCTGGACTCAATTTTGCTCGAACACTCAAAGGACTAGACAGAAGGTGCCTATTTATTGGGATGAGGGGCGATGATAACATAGGCAATCTGGTTGAGATGCTGTGTGACCGAGAGAGTCTAGACACAGTGCTTATGACGGTAGAAGGTAAATATACAAATGTCAGTGTTGGGCTTGTGGGCGAAAAAGACAGTCACGTGGTATTTTCTGTAGGCAATGCTAACCAAGCGCTTGATGCGGAGCTACTTCTGCCGAGGCTAGATAAGCATCTTGGCAACGAAACGTACCTGTATATGGGAACACTTTATAAACTAGATAGTCTTGCAGCTGACTTTTCGGCGATTATCCGCCTCGGGCGGGAAAAAAGCTCAAAAATAGTCGTAGATCACGGTAGGTTTTCGCCGAGTATTTCAGAAGAACGCATTGCCCAAGTTCGTTCTGCGGTACTCCTGGCAGATTACTATTTGCCCAGCAGGGCAGAGTTCTTGAAAACTTGGGAGGTTGAAAGTATTGAGCAGGGGCTGAAACTGCTTGAGCGAAAGGCAAAAGACCTCGTGGTGGTCGTAAAAGACGGCAGCAGGGGCGCCCACTACCTAGAAAACGGACGCATGCGAACCATTGCGCCGCCAGAAATACGCGGAGCACATACTATTACCGGCGCAGGAGACGCATTTAACGCTGGGTTTTTAGATGCAGTTTGGGACGGTGAGTCTTTGCCCGCCGCAATAACCCGAGCCTGTGTGGTTGCGGCGAGCCACGTGGGCGGTGGAGCCCCCGGAAATTCATAATCTGGTACAATACGCTTATGGCCAAAACAAAGAAACTGCCAGTTACCGCGGAAGGCAAGGCAAAGTATTTTGATGATCAGTTTGATGACGAAGAAGTGCTCTATGTTTTTCGTAAACACCCGGTTGTGATGCGCACAGGTTTGATAGTGGGGTCGCTTGGGTTGCTCGTTGGCCCGGTGTACACGCTTGTCCTTACGTATACGCAGGTAGATAACCCTCCAAGTATGGTGTTTTTCTACTTAAGCTTTGTGGTAAGCCTTATCATTAGTACATTGCTGTTTTTCCCTTCCTGGATGAGTTGGTATTTTAGCGTTTTTATTGTTACCGACCAGCGGTTTATACAGATAACGCAAAAAGGTTTTTTCCACCGAAGCGTTGTAGATATGGGGCTGGGCCAGATACAAATGGTGAACTATGAGGTAAAAGGCCTGCAGGAAACACTGCTCGGCTATGGTACTATTATGATGCAGACGTTTGTGGGTGATTTGCTTATTCATTATATTCACCACCCAGCAAAAACACAGAAACGTCTTCTAGAAATACTGCGTAGTCAAGGGGTGACGGCAACATCGTTACCGCAAAGTGAGGATTAATACCTGTGGGGAAAAGTGAACAAGAAGTGAAGCGCGACAAGTCTGCCAAACGAACAGGCGCTGCAGGCATACGAAAGATACGCACAGCCGTGCCTCAGGTGGCGCAGCGCTTTCGGAAGCCATCGTTGCAGCAGCAAACAGAGGAAGCTTTAAGTAATGTGCCGCGTATTACCAATGAAACAGTAGCTGAGCACCGCGAAAAGGTCCTGAAGGGTGCGCGCAAATACAAATATCCACTTGAGCATTCAAAGCATCGCATTGTAATCGTGTCGGCATCGCTGCTGGCGCTTGGGCTTATAACGTTTTTTGTATATGCGGGGCTGAGCTTGTACCGGTACCACTCAACGTCACTTTTCATGTACCGTGTTACGCAAATAATTCCATTCCCCATTGCAAAGGCGGACGGCCGCTGGGTGTCCTACGAAAGCTACCTCTTTGAAATGAGACGTTACATGCACTACTACGAAACCCAGCAACAGGTTGATTTTAACTCCGAGTCAGGCGAATACCAGCTTTCGACATACCGACCAAAAGCGCTCCAGCAGGTGATAGACGCTGCCTATGTGAAAAAACTGGCCGCCAAGCACCACGTTTCAGTGTCGTCAAGAGATGTTGAGGACGCTCTGGCTATACTACGTACTCAAAACCAGCTTGGCAACGACAACACAGAGCTTGCGAGTGTTACCAAGAAATTCTTTGGCTGGTCCATACAGGATTTGCGCCGGCAACTCAAACAACAGCTGCTAGCACAAAAGGTTGCCGCCAAGCTCGATACGACCGCGCAGGCGCAAGCACAAAATATCCACGCGCAACTACTCGCCGGGGCTGATTTTGCCACTCTGGCTGGCCAGGCTTCTACCGATGCGTCTACCAAAGCAAATGGTGGGCAATACAATGATGGGGCCATAACGTTCAGTAGCCAAGAAGTGCCCCCTGTGGTTGTGCGGGCGCTTACGTCTATGAAGCCGGGTGAAGTCTCAGATGTTATTACGACTCAGACAAGCTTTGAGATCGTAAAACTGCTCTCGGCCGAAAAGGGAACGTTTAAGGCGGCGCACATACAGATTCAGTTCAAAGATATTGAAACACAGCTACAACCAATAGAAAAAGCTCATCCACCCAAGCGGTTTATAACCGTTAAGGCACCTAACTAGTTGCTTTTCGACCTTGGCTTTGGTACACTTACCCCCGTTGTAGCGCCCATGCCATTGTGGATGCACCGTCAGAAATAAGGTGCACTGTAGGAAGAGGCTTACCCCACCTTTTTTATCCGGAGGAGATCGCCGGTTCGGTGGACGAGGAGCGCAGCGCAAAAGAAAGCTTGCTTGCTTTTGCCGAGCACCGCAGGGAAGAGTGCGCGCTACGGCGCGCGCGATATCCGGTCGGGCCCGACCATTTAACAACTTATCTGCTAAAATGTAGAGTATGCGCCCGTAGTGAAGAGGCCTATCACGCCTCCCTGTCACGGAGGAGATCGCCGGTTCGAATCCGGTCGGGCGCGCCAAACAAAAAACGTCACATCAGTGGCGTTTTTTGTTTGGACTGCTCACAAGGATTTGCAACTGCCCGCAGGGCGAGTTCGGTGTAGCGAAGCGAAAAAGCCCACCAGCGGTGGGCGCTATCCGGTCGGGCGCGCCAAACTAAAACCCTCAGCTTGTCTGAGGGTTTTAGTTTGGCATGTTCCCGCTGATTTGAACCGGCGATCAGCGAACGAAGTGAGTGTAGATCGCCGGTTCGTACAGGTTTGAGCGTGCAGGAGCGTGCTCCGAAAAGCGAAAACCGTGCTGCATCCGGTCGGGCGCGCCAGCACCCTGGTTACCCGTGCGTTTTGAATGAGAATTCGGGCGTTATAATTTGACAACTCTAACAAAACATGCTAACATTTAATCTGTTAAGTCAAAACAAAAATGTCTGAAAACTTACCTCACGACCAATCCGCCACAGACCCCAGCTTACTTGCTGGTAATACAACTACGCTCCAGGAAGCACCATATAGGCTTATCCAAAACGGAAAGGTCTATGATGAGCTTAAAGATGGACAAGCTGTTAATATTGCCGCTTTTGGCAATATTTTTGTTGAGATTGACGAAGAAAATCTGGGCCTAGATAAGGTTTCGTTAGAAAGTCTGCAAAAAGGCTGGGAAGCTCAGGGCGAAAGCTTTACAAAGGGTTTGCAAGAACGAGGAGTTGAAACCGACCCCTTTACTGTTTTCAAGTGGTATCAGATACAAAGAAAAGTATTTAACACGCTTGGCACACCTAATATTAATGCTGGTGAACGCAACAGGCGTTTCATTGAGCAGAACGACAGGGTTAAGCTATCAGAGACAAAGGACTTTGCTATGTGTTCCGAATATGCCATTTTATCAGCCCTTATAGCCCAAAAGATTGGTGAGCCAGCCCACGTTGTAATCGGTGCCGCAGTAACTGGACAGGACGACCAGTGGCGAGAGGCACACGCTTTTGTATGGGTAGATGGCCTAAATGCCGTGTTTGATAGCGTACTAGCCCAAAGCGACAACGAATATCCAGTTTTGATGATTCCTAAAACACCCGTAGGTTTTGACGCGTTAGAAGCGGGTATGGATATTGAAGGTCAGCGTTTAGGTACTGACTTCACCGCACACTATGGCCTAGAAGCTGGTGGCTTTGGCGTAAGGTCTGCTCACGAAGCGTTGTAGTATCCATTCCTGCAAAATAGTTCCACATAGCTTCCACTACGGCGCGCCACTAAAAAGGTCTCACCGAAGGTGAGGCTTTTTAGTGGTCTGACTGTCGGTTTGACCCGGTGATAGCAGTGCAGGGCACTGCGTGATCGCCGGTTCGGTGGAGCGAGGACACGCGCAGGAGCTTGCTCCGAGCATGCCGCAGCGGAAAAGGCACAGCCGCTATCCGGTCGGGCGATGAGCAAAAGCCGTGAGCGCATTGTCAGTTCGATAACAAGGAATATGCGCGGAGCATGCGACAGTGGCGCCATCTGCTCGGTCACCCTAAAAATGCCCCATCGAATCCCCGCATATTTTCTTCTTGCGCTTTAAAAAGTGGTGTCGTATACTTCGGCTTACAACAGAGGTAATAAGGAGACATTACATTATGGCAACATCAAAGCATGCAAAAGGTTTTGTGGACTTTGTCCGCGAGCAGGGCGTAGTAGGTCTGGCCGTAGGTTTGGCCATCGGTACCGCTGCTGGTGCTGCGGTGAAAGAGATTGTTGACCAGTTCATTAACCCACCTGTAGGATTCGTTCTGGGCGGTGCAGACCTAGCTGAGCTTACCTGGAATACTGGGTTGAGCCGCGGTGGGGAGGACTTGGTGTTTGGCTGGGGCGCTATCCTGGGAGCTATCATCACACTGCTTGCAACGGCTTTTGTGGTGTATCAGCTTGTACACATCGCAAAGCTTGATCGTCTCGATAAAAAGAAGGACTAATAGTCCTCATATTCTAAAAGAGCCCTCCCGGAGGGCTCTTTTAGAATGGCTTGTACTGTATGTACTAACTCCGTTATACTTTACACCGTCGCCACCTTAGCTCAGTCGGTAGAGCATCTCATTCGTAACGAGAAGGTCGCCGGTTCGATCCCGGCAGGTGGCTCCAGGCTTTGCTGAAAGCAAAGCAGTTTTCAGTTCTCCGTTTACAATTTTCATGTGTTCATTTCGGCTTTACCGAATATTGCCTCAAAAGTGTCACTTTTGTGAGCCATCGATAATTGAAAAATGAAAACTGCGAATTGTTCTTTGCCTGAAGGCAAGAAGCGCGGGTGTCGTATAACGGCCATTATGTAGCCTTCCCAAGGCTGAGACGCGGGTTCGACTCCCGCCACCCGCACCAGACAGTCGAATTTCTGATACAATAAACCACACACTCTTATGAAAACCGATAAACATTTTATTCAAGACCGCTCGGCGCTGCTCCTTGTGAGCATAAACGCGTTTCTGG
>JAKPIL010000121.1 GCA_029549845.1 bacterium | reverse complement strand
ATATGAAGCGGACGCTGGCTTGGCCAAAACCCCACTTGGCGAGGGCGGCATCGGAAGCCTCGCGTACGCCATCGGTGCCTGAAAAGCCGAGGTAGTTATTGGCGCAGAAGTTGAGCAGTTTTTTGCCGTCCACCGTGATTTCACGGCCTTGCGGACTCATAATAACGCGTTCTTCTTTCCAGAGTGATTGGTCTTTTATGCTTTGCAGTTCGGTGTCTAGAATGGGTTTAAGTGCGGTGTACATGTGTGCTCCTTCTGGATTATAGGTTAGAGGTTTTAGGCTGGAGGTTGGAGGTTCTAGAGAGTGGTCTATATCCTCTCACCTAAAACCTATAACCTGTTACATTTCCATGTTAAATATCAGTTTGGGGTGCTCGTTCATTGTTTGTTCAAAGACAGCTGGGTCAAATTCGCTCAGGTTTAGCACGGTGTCTTTGCCGCCGTTTAGGATGACGTTCCACACCTTGTCCTGGACGCCGTTGCTCGTTTGCGATAAGACGCGCTGCGAAAGCTGCCAGGTTTTGAAGATTTCGCGGCCGATGACGCAGTGTATGGTCAGCCCGGCCACAATGAGGCGCGGGAAGTGCGGAATGGTCATATCGCCGTCCTTGACGCCAAAGAGAATGACGTGGCCACCGCGGCGGGTACTGTCTATGGCGTTATTGACGCTGCTGGCTGGGCCGGCCATTTCCATGCTTACATCGACACCTTTGCCGTAGGTGAGTTCGCGGATGCGCTCAATGACGCTGGTGTCGTGCTCCCAGGCGTTGGCTTTTTCGCTTGGTTCGATAAGGATGGTTTCGTCTGCGCCGCACCGCTTGGCAAGCTCAAGGTTTGCCGCGCTGACATCTACTGCAATAACTTTGGCAGCACCGAATTTCTGGGCTATGAGGACGCTAAAGAGTCCAATGGGCCCGGCGCCAAAGATGGCGACACGTTGGCCGCGGACGTCGACTTTGCTGAGGGCGTGAATGGCGTTGCCAAAAGGGTCCATAATGGCGGCAACTTCTGGCCGGATGCGGCTGCTATCCATAGCCCAGAGGTTTTTGGCCGGGAGTTTGACGTACTGTGCGAATATACCGTCTATGGTGATGCCCAAGATGGCTTCGTTCATGCACACATTTGCTTCACCTAAGCGGCACTGGTAGCATTTGCCGCAGGTAACGTGGCTATCGCCCGAAACCAGGCTGCCAACTTCTATTTTGGCAACGTTTTTGGGGTCCGGGTCCCAGTACAGCGAATTCACCTTTGACCCGACCTCTACGACTTCGCCCACGAACTCGTGGCCGACCACGCGGCTAGGTTTTTTATCGCGCTCTAGGGCCGCTAAGAACTGGTCTTTAAAGGCATTGCGGTACCAGAGGCCGCGGTCACTGCCGCACACCCCAGCGTATTTTACTTTGACGATGACCGAGCTGGCGTCATCGGAGTTGTGTGCTTCGTCCAGGCTGGGCCGTTCGAGCTCGGCGAGTTGAAACCCGCGGGATTCTTCCCAGGGTTGGTTGGTTGTATCTATAATTAATCCATGCATTGTTCTAGTCTCCCTCATTCAGTGCTATGACTCAATTATACGCGGTGTCATAGCTTTGTCACCAGACATTGGTGGTCAGGAAAAGATTCGGAGAGCGGGGTTCGTATCGGCTCTTTGGAAATCAAAGCCCGTTGCGGTAAGGCGTTTTTCGAGGTGGTCTCTATCGACCGCTTCAAATCCTATCAGTACTCGGCCGATGTCGCTTGCCGATGACCGGTAGTGAAAGAGCGACACATTCCACTCGGTGCCGACGGTGTGGAGGAACTCGCCGAGTGCGCCGGGGCGCTCTGGGAACTCAACATGGTATATGAGCTCGGTCTCGTGGCCAGGCCCTGCCCCGCCTATCATATGGCGGACGTGTTCTTTTGCAATCTCGTCGTTCGATAAGTCGGTGTGTTCAAAACCTAGTTTGGTCATGTGGGTGAGCAGCGCGGCTTTGTCGCCCGCGTCTTGTACCGATATACCGGCCAGCACGTGTGCCACAGACCGCGCGCGGAACCGGTAAGAAAACTCGGTAATACTGCGTTTGCCCACAACCTGGTCGCAAA
>JAKPIL010000055.1 GCA_029549845.1 bacterium | reverse complement strand
CAGCCTCATAAACTGTTCCTGATGCTTTGGCATTACTCGCTGTCTATACAGCGCGTGATAGTACGTCTGTAGTGCTACGTGGCTACAGGCATCTATTGTGGGAATTGACTCAAAGCCTAGCGCTTTTGAGGTAACTTTTGATATACCTAAGTGATCTGCATTGACTTCTCCCAGTTGGGAACCGTCTAAATCAAATAAGCCCCATACGCCCGGTCTTACTAAGGCAATGTGCTGGGAGGGGCGGAAATCTACCTTGCCTCCAGAAGGAATTCGGTATAGATCAGTCAGCCGTCTCGATCCGTCTGCAATGTCAATGTCATTAAAACGATGTCTATCCATGTCGGGTAGCGGGCCGTTGAGAATTGCTGCACGCGTTAGTGAACCCAAGAAGAGTATCTCATCGGCAGGTAAAACGCTCGCTATGTGATTGCCGGTCTCGACCAACGCTTTATGTATCATTGACTATTTATATACCATTTAACGCACAAAATCAAGTTGACACAATCTTTAATAAGGGTACAATGAACAGAGTTAAGGTCGGCCGGCAGGTCGGCTTTTTTCGTAAGAATAGATGTTGGATGGTAGATGTTTGACATTAGTAATGAAAAAGATAATTAAGTTTGGTCATTGGTGCTTGTGAATTGGTACCTAGAACGACCGAAGGGAGTAACTCATGGATATGGATTTTAAACAATTAGCAGTCGCTATACAGGCAATTGCCGAGGAAAAGAATTTGCCCGAAGACACCGTTACAGAGGTGGTAGAGCAGGCCCTGGCCGCTGCATACCGCCGCGACTACGGTGACCGCGAGCAAGAAGTGCGCGTGAGCATGAATATGCACAGTGGCGAAGTAGACGCGTATGTGTCTAAGGAGGTCGTGGAGAAGATTGGCGACGAAGATTTTGAAATTAGCCTGGTAGACGCAAAGAAGCTGAAAAAAGATGCCGCCATAGGCGACATGGTAGAGATTCACGAAAAGGTAACGAGCTTTGGCCGCGTGGCTGCTCAAACTGCAAAGCAGGTTATATTACAGCGGCTGCGTGAAGCAGAGCGCGAGATTGTGCTGGCAGAGTACGAGGATAAAATCGGCACCGTCATAAATGCCATGGTGTCACGCGTAGAAGGCATGATTGTGCGACTAGAACTAGGCAAAGCACAGGGAATTATGCCCCGCAGTGAGCAGATTCAGGGTGAGCGCTATTACCCAAGCCAGCGCCTAAAGGTGTACTTGAAAGATGTAGAGCGTGGCCCACGTGGCCCGCAGCTGGTGGTTAGTCGCGGCAATACGCAGTTTATGGAATGGCTGTTCCGCGCAGAAGTGCCAGAGCTAGAGGCTGGCGCGGTCGAAATAAAGAACATTGCCCGTGAAGCTGGTGTGCGCAGCAAAATAGCCGTTGCCAGTACTGTCGCAGGCGTAGACCCGGTGGGCACCTTTGTGGGTGGCCACGGTACTCGTGTAAATGCAGTTGTGGGTGAAGTGGGCGAGCAGGAAAAGATAGACATCATCGTCTTTGCCGATGACACGGCACAGTACATCATGAACGCACTGAGCCCAACCAAGGTGAATCGTGTCGCTATAGATGAATCTGCAAAGCGTGCCAAGGTGTACGTTCCAGAAGACCAGCTGAGTATTGCCATTGGCCGCGGTGGGCAAAATGTGCGTCTGGCGAGCAAGCTGGTTGGATATGAGCTTGATATTGAAGCCGAAAAACAGGCCGTCGTAGAGGGTGAACCACAGGTGAAAGAACTGCCAAAGCAGCCAAAGCTGAAGAAGAAAGAGCAGCTTGAATCTTCACTGCTCGATGCCATCGAAGAACACGGAGAATAACCTCCGCTCCTGTCATCTCGACCGAAGTGGAGAGATCTCGTGTCCTACTCCCGTCATCCCACGCAAACACCCACTGTCATCTTGAGCGAAGTCGAAAGATCTCCCTATTCTTCGTCTTTAGTCTCATCTCCGCATGGCAATTCTCGGACTGCTAGCCTCATGAGATGCGGGGTTTCGCCCCCGCACGGCAACCAGGACCTTTTGTTGCCAAAAGGTCCTGGACCTAAAACCAGGCCAGGGCTTCGATTCTCGGTGGTCTGTTGCTCGTTTTGACAACCAGAGCGAGAACTCCTTACCACAGTATTGCTACCAGCAATACTGCACCTCGTCAGACAACTCGCTCCGCCTGTCGGAAGTTGTCAAACCCGACAACATACCAGCCGTGAATCTACGCATGGCCGTTCATAGCTGTGTCGCTGGCGCGACGGATTACTAGCGGCCTTCGGCCGCGGAAGAGGGAAGTATACACTGGATTAGCACTCTTGACTTGAGAGTGCCAACTTTGGTACACTGGAAATACTGCTTTCTAGGGTGTTATTCCCGCGAAAGTGGGAACTATGTTTTATAAATTTGGCAACGCCAAAGACAATTTACACTCTCAACTCATGACTCATATCTCATGACTCTATGAGCGGCAAAGGAGCGAACAGCCATGCAACCAGATTACCAAGATTTTTCAAACTATTTGACCGAGAACGCTCGCCAGAGCCTGGCGCATGCTGGGACAATTGCGCGTGGCCTGGGTGATGCATACATTGGCACAGAGCATCTTCTGCTGGGTGTGCTCGCACAAGAGGGTAGCCTGGGCGGCAAAGTCCTGGAGGATTCGGGCGTGACGCTCAGTAAAGCCCAGGTTGCGCTCAAACTGTCGCCCAAAAACCTTGTGATAAATATGGGGGCAAAAGGCTACAGTGAAACAGCCAAACTGACGCTGCGCATGGCATATGATATTGCACAAGATTACGGCCAAGATTACTGTGGTACTGAGCACATTCTGTACAGCCTGCTCACGCAGAAGAATTCGCGCGCTAGCGTGCTCCTACGCGACATGAAGGTGAATACAGATAACATCCTGAATGAGCTCGAGAACTTCCTGAATCGCCAGTTTGATGACCATGATCATGAGACCATAGAACCAGGCGGACGCCGCGCCACGCGAAAGGCTGCTAAGGGTGGCAAGGGCTACCTAGACCGGTTTGGTACGGACTTAACTGCCCAAGCTCGGGGCGGCAAGCTTGACCCAGTGGTGGGTCGAGAGGCGCAAATTAGACGTGTTATTACCATACTAAACCGCCGCACAAAGAATAATCCGGTATTGATAGGGGAACCTGGCGTGGGCAAAACGGCTATAGTAGAGGGCTTAGCGCAGCGCATCGTCACAGAAGATGTGCCAGACAGCTTGCTCGATAAGCGCATCGTGATGCTTGATCTTGCTGGCATGATTGCAGGCACCAAATACCGTGGTGAGTTTGAGGAGCGGCTCAAAAAAGTCATGGCCGAACTCGAAGAGGACAAACGGATTGTGGCATTTATAGACGAACTACACCTTATAGTGGGGGCTGGCGCTGCGGAGGGGTCAATGGACGCCGGTAATATACTCAAGCCAGCGCTTGCGCGCGGCAAAATACAGGTTATAGGCGCGACTACAACTGCCGAATATACCAAACATGTTGAGAAAGATGCGGCACTGGAGCGTCGTTTCCAGCCAATCCAGGTCCCAGAAACCACGCTGCCCGAAACAAATGCCATCCTGCGGGGTTTGCGTAGACGTTATGAAGAGTTCCATGGCGTCACCATTAGCGATGAGGTTATAGAAGACACGGTGCAGTTTGCGAAGCGGTACATACAGGACCGCTACATGCCAGACAAGGCCATAGATTTGCTCGATGAAACCGCAGCGACACTGCGCGTCGAGAAAGGGAAAACAAGCCCCGAGGTTCGCAAGCTGCAAAAAGAGCTAAAGCTCATCAATGCCCGTATAGACGAGGCAGTAGACCAGGAAGATTACGAGCGGGCAGCACGAAGTAAGACGCGCGCCTCCCAAATCCAGAAAGAGCTTGACGAATTGTTCAAAACCACTAAGACCGGCAAAGACCTGGCCATGACCAGTGACAACGTGGCCGAAGTCGTATCGCGTATAACCGGTGTGCCGGTGCGTAAAGTCATAAAGAGCGAGGCAAAGTACTTGCTGAAACTCGAGAAAAACATCTCGAAGCATGTTATTGGACAGGCCGAAGCGGTCGAGGCCGTGAGTAAGGCCATTCGGCGTAATCGCAGTGGTATAGGTGCGGCCAACCGACCGATTGGATCGTTCATATTCCTTGGCCCAACCGGTGTGGGGAAGACCGAACTTGCCCGTGTACTCGCCCGCGAATTCTTTGGGAATGAAAGCGCTTTGGTAAAGATAGATATGAGCGAGTTTGGCGAGCGCCACAATGTTTCGCGCCTAGTCGGCGCACCAGCTGGGTATGTTGGCTACGATGATGGCGGGCAGCTCAGCGACAAGATTCGCCGTCAGCCGTACAGCCTCGTGCTGTTTGACGAAATTGAAAAAGCCCACCCCGATGTATTTAACATGTTGCTGCAGGTACTTGAGGACGGCTATCTGACCGATGCAAAGGGCCGCCGCATAGACTTCACCAATACCATTGTCATCATGACCAGCAACATCGGTGCCGATAAGCTGCAAAAAGAAGCAGCTCTAGGGTTCCAGGCCGAGCGCCGCTCTGACCTAGACGACCTAGACGCCATGCATGAGCAAAATAAGCAGAATGTCTTAGACCGGCTCAAAAAAGAGCTGCGCCCCGAACTCCTGAACCGGATTGATAAGGTCATTGTGTTCCGCGGTTTGACCCGAAAGGACATCTTTAGAATCATTGACCTACAGATAGATGAGCTCAAAAAGCGCCTGCAAAAGCACGGCGTTGGTGTGCAGCTGACGAGTGGCGCCAAGCAGTACCTGCTAGAACACGGCTACGATGCGAAAAACGGCGTTCGCCCACTGCGGCGGCTCATCCAGGACACCATAGAGGATCAGCTTGCACTTGACTTGCTGGACGAAAAGTATGCTATGGGCAACATAATCCACATTGGCACACGTGATAATGAGCTTGTGTATGCCACTGCTACAGAGTAGAGGGCTCGGCACTTAGGAGCACGCTGCGCCTACTTTAGGCAGGTGTCACAGTGCGCTATACTTGAATATGATGAAACCACGGCCGCAGTTAAACTGGCTTCGCGCAGTCCTTATGCTATTTGTATGGTTTGGGCTGCTGGGTACGGTGTATGCAAACCAGCAGCGCATAATTGACTGGTGGAAACTGCGCGGTTACACGGTGCCAAACGTGGTTGCTGCGCTGGCGACAGACAACACCATGACCGACTATGCTCGGCATTTGTTTTATGTGAATAAGCCTAGCATTGCTTCTGGCTCCGCGTTTACGCATCAATGTCCAAAAGGGGGCGAAAAAACGGTTATCTTGGGCTGCTATATTGGTGGTGATAATGGTATATGGCTATACGATGTGACCGATACTCGCTTGAACGGGGTAGAGGAAGTGACTGCTGCGCACGAAATGCTGCACGCCGCCTACGGCCGGCTGTCGACCTCAGAGCGGCAGCAGGTGAATGCTTGGTTGCAGGACTACGCCGCAAACGGTCTAACCGACCAGCGCGTGAAGGACACGATTGCCGCGTATCGTTTGACAGAGCCAGATCAAATTGATAATGAAATGCACTCTATATTTGCAACCGAGGTTGCAGCGCTGCCCGCTCCACTCGAAAACTACTACCGACGCTATTTTACCGACCGAGCCAAGGTTACGGCCTATACTGCTAGGTATCAAGGAGAGTTTACGTCGCGGAGCAATCAAGTTGCTGTATACGATGCGCAAATGACGAAGCTAAAGGAGACAATCGATGCGAACCAAGCGAGCATCCAGAGCCAAGGGAAGGCACTCGAAGCTACGCGCGCCGAAATGGATGCGCTGCGCCGCAGCAATGTTACAGCGTACAATGCCTCCGTAGCGGGGTATAACCAGGCGGTCGATGCATATAATGCGCTGCTGGCCCAGACCAAAGATGCCATAGCCGAATACAACGACATCGTTGATAAGCGTAATGCGGTGGCGCTTGAAGAGCAGCAGCTTGCGCAGGCACTTTCGGCCGACTCTGTTCCTGCCCAGCAGTAGTCAAAAATGCGGGGTTTCGCGCCCGCCCCAAACCCACGTTCCCGCGGTCGTCCAATCGACCCCCTGTCATCTCGACCGCAGTGGAGAGATCTCGTGTTTAGTCTCCTTCATCCCACGCAAACACCTCCACTGTCATCCTGAGCGCAGTCGAAGGATCTCCCCGCAACCTTACCGCTGTCATCTCGACCGTAGTGGAGAGATCTCCCTGTTCTCATCTTTAACCTCATTTCCCCATGGCAGTTCTCGGACTGCCAGCCGACTTCCTCTTTTACCAGAAAAGAGGAAGCGAGAAACCTCGGCCAGGGCTACACCTCTTGGTCAGCCCTTGTCAGTTCTACAACCGGCGTGACAACTCGTTCGGCCCGGATTGCCGTCAGGCAATCCGGGCCTCTCTCAAACAAGTCACGCCGCCTTTCGGAAGTTGTAGAGCCTGACAACATCTGAGCCAGGAGCTT
>JAKPIL010000031.1 GCA_029549845.1 bacterium | reverse complement strand
TTGATAACTTGATCGTTGACCGTTGGGCTTATGGGGCAGCTGACGCCGCAGCAATATCGCGAGCAAATTGGGCTTTTAACGCGTCGAGATCATCAAAATCCAGTGGGGGGCGAATGAAGGGGCCGAGTTGGAACTGGAGTGTTTCACCGTAGACTTCCTGCGCAAAATTTATAATGTGGATTTCGAGCACGCGTTTGGTTTCGTGTAGGACAATTCGCGGTCCCAGGTAAAGTGCGCCCCTGTATTTTTCCCGTCCCAGGTGAACGGTGCAGGCGTAGACGCCGTCTTCTGTAACGTGTTTTAGCACGGCAGGGTCAAGATTGGCCGTCGGAAACCCAAGCGTCCGCCCATACTTATCCCCGTGCTGAACAATCGAGGAATACCACTGGTTAGGTGTTGCGATGGTTCCGGATGAATCGTTTTGGCTGCGTTTTGCTTCACTCAAAATAGTAGCTCCTTAGACGCGGTGGGCTATGTATTCTTTTGCGGCGAGGAGTTCGGCCATGAGGATTGCTCCACCAGCGGCACCACGGACGGTATTGTGCGCGAGGGCTACAAACTGCCATTCGTGTTCGCTCAGCTGGCGCAAACGCCCCATGCTGACACCCATGCCGTTTTCGCGGTCGCGGTCAAGGCGTGTCTGCGGGCGATTCTCTTCTTCAAAATAGTGTATGAGCTGCTTGGGCGCAGAGGGGAGGCCGAGCTCGGCCAGTGGATTTTGGAACGTAGCAATTGCTGCCAATATGTCTTCTCTGGACGGCGTACAGGCAAACCGTACCGTGACTGATGCCATGTGCCCATCGCTGACGGGGACGCGAATGCAGGTGGCAGTAATGCCCGGCGTGGTTGCGAGCGTCACCGCGCCGCCGGAGAGCTCGCCCCATATTTTCATGGGTTCTTTTTCTGACTTTTCTTCCTCGCCACCTATGAGGGGAATGACGTTATCGACCATTTCTGGCCAGGTCTCAAACGTTTTGCCCGCACCAGATATGGCTTGCAGGCTGGTGACTGCCACATCGGTAGGCTCGAAGGCTTTGAGTGCGGTGAGCACCGATACATACGACTGGATTGAGCAGTTTGGCTTGACCGCAACGAGGCCGGTACTCCACCCGTGGTTTTTGCGTTGTGCATCTACAAGGGCAGCGTGGTCAGGGTTGACCTCGGGCATTATCATGGGCACATCGGCTGTCCAGCGGTGAGCGGAGTTGTTAGATATGACGGCGACACCTGCGGCAGCGTAGGCATCTTCTATCCGGCGGATGTCGTCCTTTTCCATGTCGAGTGCGCAAAATACAACATCTACTTCCGCAGCAATTGCGGCTAGGTCAGCCTCTACGGCCAGGACGGTTAAGGGTGCGACCGCCGTAGGCACGGGTGTGCTCATAGCCCAGCGACCGTCGACGGCCTCAGCGTAGGGCTTGCCAGCTGAACGAGGCGAAGCCGCCACGGCTACTACGGTGAACCACGGGTGGTTTTCTAGAAGTGAAATAAAACGCTGGCCGACCATACCGGTTGCGCCGAGCACAGCGGCTTCGTAGGTATTCATGAGTTTTCTCCTTTTGCAGCGTACAACGCATCATGAATACATAGCAGTGCCTTTGCGTCTTCTTTGCTTTCTACGACGATGGTTATATTGAGCTCTGATGACCCCTGGGCAATGGCAATAACATTTACGTTGCCGTTGCCAAGAGCAGAAAATATACTGCCCGCCATGCCAACATGTTGTCGCATGCCAGTGCCTACAACGGCTATGAGCGATACGCCGCCGTGATATTCTACGAAATCGATTCGTTTTGCTCGTACTTCGGTGGCGAATGCTTGGCGAAGTGTCCGCGTGGCAACATGGCCAGCGGCTTTTTCTACCACGATGGTAATGTTATTTTCTGAAGATGCCTGAGATATGAAGAGCACGTTTACTCCTGCGGCAGCCATGGTATCGAAAACGCGGGCCGCCGTACCTTGTACGCCGCGCATGCCCTTGCCCTGAATGGTAATCATGGCAAGGTCTTTCATGAGGGTTAGCGCTTTTGCGCCCTTGGCCGCCGTGTCGCCACTGGGGGTAATGTGCGTGCCGGGGTGCTTAGGGTTCATGGTGTTTTTAATAACTATGGGGATGCCCAATTCTGCGGTGGGAATCATGGTGCGTGGGTGTATAACTTTTGCGCCAAAGTAAGATAGCTCAGAGGCTTCTTCATACGACATTTTATCTATTGTGCGGGCGGCCGGCACTATGCGCGGGTCGCTTGTCATGACGCCGTCCACATCTGTCCAAATCCAAACTTCCTTGGCATCGAGGCAGTAGCCGAGGATTGTTCCTGAAAAATCTGACCCCCCTCGTCCAAGCGTTGTTGTAACGCCGTCGCGGGTAGCACCTATAAAGCCAGTTATAACCGGCACGGTTCCTTTTTCTATCAGGGGAAGCAGCAGCT
Source organism: bacterium (assembly GCA_029549845.1). Classification (GTDB taxonomy): domain Bacteria; phylum Patescibacteriota; class Saccharimonadia; order Saccharimonadales; family UBA4665; genus JAGXIT01. The sequence goes on along the minus strand of JAKPIL010000031.1, from coordinate 2,261 downwards.
TTTGGGCTCTCTTTTTTGAAAGCGTCAGGAGTGGCTGCGCGTCGTTAAAGTTGTCGTCTGTAACCAGAAAATCGGTTGCGTTTATGGCGACAGCGGGGACGCCCTGGGCGTTTAAGGCGGCCGCGACGAGATGTATAGACAGCCGTTCGCCGAACGAAAGTATCAGGTCACGCCCGCGGGGTGTTAACTCGCCAAGAGCAGTGACGCTTTTCAGAATATTACCAAGCTTTGCGGTCTTGTCATCGATGATAGCGCGCAGCGCTGCTTCGGCAGATGGCTCGAGGCCAAGGCCGCTGATGGCCTGGTTGTGCGCTGACTTGAGCGCTGCAAGTTTTGCGGCAATGACCCGCTTGCGGTTTCCTGTGGTTGCCAGGCGTGCCATGTCTTCGAGCTGGTTGGTTATTTGTGTCATGGCAGAGGTGACGACTACCGGCTTACTGTTTTGATAGCTTTTAACCAGCTGCGCAACATCGTTTATGCGCTCGGCGCTGCCTACAGAGGTGCCGCCAAATTTCATGACTATCATCGTGCGCTGTCCAGCCGACTCAAACGAACATAGTCATCAATCATGGCATTGACGGTAGGCTCAACCCCGGCGCCTGGGCCGGTCACCGTGTAGACGCCGTCGCTCAGGTTTGGTCCCAGCCCAATAACAAGCCCGTTCCCTGCGGCTACTAGCGGTGCAAAACTAGCAAAAAGCGGATTGCTTGCCAGCGGGCGAAAGCCGGCTACAAGGCGCCAGCCATCGATAGTTATATCGAACCCGCCCAGGCGTGGCCCGGGGTCGCTTGCGGCGGAGGTGGGGTAGAAGGAAGCGATGAACCGGTGTGGCTCAGTCGCACTGACTGCGGTGTTAATATCGTCATCGGACAGAGAAAATTCGAGCATTTCTGGGGTAACAATGGTTTCTCCCAAGCCCAGAATGTTATATATGATAGACATTTTTTTAGGGATATCGCCTTCGGCTTCACCGCGCAGGACGGCTTGCGGCGTATTGGCGCCTGGCTCGGCAAATCCGGCGGCAACCGCATGTTCAACGGCTTCTTCAAGACGTATGCCCGTGCCTGTTGCTGGTGCGACCTCGCTCATGATGGTGGTCATCGTGCCGTTTAGGACGGCGTGCATTTCGGTAATGTTTGCTTGGTCTATGTTGTACTGTTCGGCCACGCGAAGCATGCGTGTGCCACCGCCCACGGTGGCAGTAATGCCAAACCGGGTGAAATCATCAGAGGCGGATTTGAGATCCGAGAAGAAATGTGAAAGCGCACCCTTTTCTGCGGTGACTGCCATTTTGCCCTGTGCGAGTATGGTCGAAACGTACGTGTGTGCGAGTGTACCGTCGCCGCCAGAAGGGATTGCCAGGAATAGCACGTCGGGAAGTGCAGTCTCGGCAAACGGCGTGGTTGTGTGTACCTGACCATCTGCATGCGTAATCCCCGATGACTCGACGATGATGTCTGGCTGTGGCTGTAGACCTAAGCGAGCCGCAACATGAGGCTGCCCAATCTGTCGCTGAATTTCTCTGCCAATGTTGCCGTGCCCTATAAGCCCCCACGTTCGTATCTGTGCTGCTGCCATTACTCTCCTCCTTGGCTACCAGTATAAGCGATAGGCAATTCAGTAGCAAAACAGAAATATATGTATTACAATCATAAATATGAATCCACAAAACGACTCTCAAAAGATTATCATTGTCGAAGATAACGCCAGCTTGGCAGAAATATATAAAACGCGGCTCGAACTACTGGGCTACACCTGCTTTGTTGCCTATAACGGCATTACAGGACTGTACTTCATTCAGAAGGAAGTTCCCGACCTTGTCCTGCTAGACCTCATGATTCCAGATATATCTGGTGGGCAAGTCCTTGCGACCATGCGCGCGAGCGACTGGGGTAAAAACGTACCGGTGTATATCATTTCTAACCTAAACGAAACCGAAGCACCCAAAGATCTGCGCGATCTCGGCATCTCCGGGTACTCTGTAAAGGCGATGATGACGGAAGACACCGTCGATAAGATAGTAAACGGCATTTTGCGCCCGGGACAGCAAACTGCGGCGCCAGAAGCTGGTGCACCCGCAGGTGGTCCTACTCTCGCGGATGTTCCGTTTCACGACGCACCCGCCGAATAGCAAACTTTCTAGCCTCTAGAACAAACAGCCCGGGTAGCATCCCGGGCTGTTTTTTGTAGTGCGAGCCGTACCGTAGCAGTAGCCGCCCGCCAGCAGGGAAGCGTATATCGTAAAACATACTATACAATAT
>JAKPIL010000115.1 GCA_029549845.1 bacterium | reverse complement strand
CCAGTACTCATGGAAATAGCTGGCCAGAAAAACGTAGAGTTTCCGGGTCTTGGCGAATATTTTAACTACAACAGCGGGCTTGGGGTTGCGGGCATAACCGGGCTCAAAACAGGCAACAATGACCAAAACCCTGGCGGGCTGCTTTTCACCGCGGATGCCAAAAATGACAGGGGTGAGTTTCACCTGAGTGGTGCTGTCCTTGGCGCAGCCAGCCTGTCTGAGGCCATCGAAGCCAGCGAGACACTGGTCGCAAGCACTGCCACGCAGTTTGAGTCAGTCGCCTACGTACAAGCTGGTCAGCAGGTCGGGACAGCTCAAGCCAAATGGGGTGCGCAGGTGCCCATTCAGGTAAAAACACCTCTTGTGCTCACACGCTGGAAAAGTCAGGCCATGACCAAGCGGCATACCATACACGCAGTATCGGCAGGGGCGCAGGGTGAGGTCGGCGCCCTCTCTATTCGTGCCGGCGAAGTTCAGTCAAGTGCGACCCTCACGCTGCCGCAGGAACTGCCCGGGCCAAGTTTCTGGTGGAGACTCACGCGGCTCTGATATACTGCCACGTATGACACATTTTTCCACGGAGTTTTTTCGCCAAAACCGCCAAAGTTTGCGCAAACTTCTTGGTAATGATCAGCTAGTGGTAATGACAGCTCACGGCGTACTGCAGCGAACCGCCGACACGACATTTCCGTTCGCACAGGAGCGGAACTTTTGGTATCTGACCGGCATAGATGAACCAGACCTCGTACTTGTGCTGGATGGTACGGAAGAGTTTATCATAGCTCCCCCGGTTGATGCGGTGCGGGATGTGTTTGACGGGGCGCTCAATGCAAAGGCCGTTACCAAACGCTCGGGAATTACTACGGTGCTGCCATACGCCGAAGGCTGGAACCAGCTCAAAGCTGCACTGCACGCGCATAAGACTGCACATACCATTTTGCCTGGACCGGTGTATCACCAGCAGTACGCCCTGTATGCAAACCCTGCTAGGCGGCGACTCCTTGAACATATAAAACGGTTGAATCCTGGGCTAGACCTTCAGGATGCGCGGCCGGCGCTCACGAAGCTTCGTTCGGTAAAACAGCCGGCAGAGATTGCGGCTATAACAGAGGCGGTGCGCATAACGACCCAAACCATCGATACACTTCGACAGCAGCAAACCCTGCAAGCCTTTGCGAACGAGTACGAACTAGAGGCGGCCATAACAGCGGCGTTTCGACGTACCGGGGCGAGCGGCCACGCCTACACTCCCATTGTCGCGAGCGGGGCGCACGCAACAACTCTGCACTATGTGGCAAATGATGGTCGCATAAACCCTGGCGAGCTCATCGTAGTAGATGTCGGCGCCGAGGTAGAAAACTATGCCGCAGATATTACTCGTACACTTTGTTCGCGCCCGCTGACGCCGCGGCAACGGGCTGTCGCAGACGGAGTTCGTGAGGTGCAGCAGCACGCTGCGGCACTCATAGCCCCAGGACTACAGTTGCGTGATTACGAGGCGGCCGTTGCTGCCAAAATGGGCGAGGTCCTACAGTCACTCGGCCTCGTCACAAGTACACACGACACCGACATGATACGGCGGTATTACCCCCATGCGACCTCGCACTTTTTGGGACTCGATGTTCATGATGTGGGCGACTACCACACCCCATTAGAACCTGGCATGGTACTCACGTGCGAACCGGGTATATACATACCAGAGGAAGGCATCGGCGTCCGTCTAGAGGATGACCTGGTTGTTACGACGACTGGGTCCAAAAACTTGAGCGCTAGTTGCTCGTATGACCCCTCCATCGTATAATGCTCATGGAATGAAAAGTGTTAAAAGCCAGGGATTTATAGCGACGTATCTACTGCGATGGTTTGTATGTACGCTAGGGCTGTGGATCGCCGCGGGGTTGCTTGACGGCGCAGTTGACTACCAGAACCGCATACGCGTTGTTGTTATTGCCGGAGCCGTATTAGCACTCATAAATGCCATAATCAAACCCATCATGGTACTCCTGAGCCTCCCAGCCATCTTTCTGACACTTGGCCTTTTTATGCTGGTTATCAATGGCACAACCGTGTACCTGGCGAGCAAGCTGTACGGACCACTCCACATCGACAGCTTTAGCGTTGCGGTACTGACAGGGCTCATTATAGGGGTCGTGAACTATCTTGTAACGGCAATCTTAGAAGTCCGAGAGTAGTGGCCGCCAGATGGTCCGTAGCGCGGGCTATTTGTTCTGCATAAAAAGTGTGTCTCTAGCCTGTTCAGCGTAAAAGTCATGCTATACTGGGAACACTATGACTATATACAACTATGTGGCTATTGGTTCAATGTTGCTCATGACACTTCTCATCCTTGTGCAAACCAGAGGCGCAAGTCTGGGTGCCGGTATCGGCAGCAGCGGCGAAGTGAACACTGAACGACGTGGAACCGATAAGACAATCTACCAACTCACCATTGTTTCAGCGCTTGTGTTTATACTTTCGCTCCTCGCGGGTGTTATTCTGTAACCTAATTACGGTGGGTATGTAACGTATGGTACTCGATAGATCAACGAAATTGCGCGCCCGCAGGGTATTTCGCAGACGGCAAAAGCAGGTACAGACAGCAACAACGAGCGCTGGTCAGCGTTTTGATAAAAACTTTTTTGCCCGTCTCGAACGGCTGCTCGATGTACAACGGTTTGTTGTGGGCTGGATGTTTTTGGTCCTCGCTATCATGACCATCACTATTCTTCAAACGGTGGGATTAAGTCAGTTCTATACCAAGCTTGGTCCGGTTGCTGGCGGTCAGTACCATGAGGGTATGGTTGGTGTTTTTAGCAATGCAAACCCCATTTACGCCACCGGACCGGTCGATACCACCGTATCGAGGCTGCTTTTTGCTGGCCTGTTTAAATATGACGAGTCGAATCAGCTCGTGGGCGATCTTGCCACCGGCTACGATGTAGACGAATCTGGCCGAACCTACACAGTACATTTAAAGCAAGGTCTGCGCTGGCACGATAACGCACCGCTCACCAGTGCGGATGTTGTATTTACCTACAAACTCATCCAAAACCCCGATGCTAAGTCTCCGCTGCTACACAGCTGGGAGGGAATCGACGTTTCTGCGCCAAACGCGCACACGGTGACGTTCAAGCTTCCAAATGCGCTGACAGCCTTCCCACACGGTCTTACAAACGGCATTATTCCATCCCACATACTGCATTCTGTCCCAGCAAGGCAGATGCGCGCCGATCCTTTCAACACTGCCAAACCAGTTGGAGCTGGTCCGTTTGCTTGGGATACGCTGCAGCTTGGTAGTACTACTGCGGGTGGAGATGCGCTAACGCTCATTTCTCTCAAGGCATTCGACACATACGCCGGAGGTGCGCCACTGCTCAGTGGGTATGTACTTCACGTGTATGATGATGAAGCAAAGTTACTCGGCGCCTATGACCGAAATACCATCCAAGGCATTGCGGGGCTCACTATCCTACCAAAGCAGCTTGCCGAGGATCCTCGCTCGCATATATATACGTTCCCCACCACGGCCGCAACCATGGTTTTTTTCAAAAATACGCAGCCACCGTTCGATGATGCTTCGGTTCGCCGCGCTCTAGTGCTCGCCGTCGACCAGCCAGCGCTTATAAAGAATGTCGATTCGCAGCTGAAGGCCGTAAAAGAGCCATTCCTTAAAAGCCAAACACCGTACTACGACAAAGCCTATGAGCAATTTTCCTACGACCGTAAGGCTGCAGAGGCGTTGCTCGACCAAGCTGGATGGGTAAAAGACAAGCAAGGAAAGCGTGTCAAAAATTCTCAGGAACTAAAAGTCCAGATTACTGCCGAAGACGCCCCAGATAATCAAAAGACGCTCCACGCGCTAAAAGGCTACTGGGACGCCATAGGAGTGACGACCCAGGCGGTCCTAGCACCATCCTCTGACTTCCAAAGTGCGCTCGAAACACACAGCTACAGTGCGCTACTATACGGTATTTCCATCGGCGCAGACCCCGACGTCTTTGTGTACTGGGACAGCAGCCAGAGCGACCCGCGAAGCCCCAACCGCCTCAACTTTTCAGAATACAAGTCGGCCGCTGCTGATGCCTCACTTGAGTCTGGTCGAACGCGCCAAGATGTCGCGGTGCGAGCCCTAAAATATAAAGCATTCTTAAAGGCCTGGAAAGAAGACACTCCAGCACTGGGTCTGTACCAGCCAAACAGTATCTATGTAACCCGTGGCAAGATAGCTGGGCTCAACGAACATACGCTTAACACCGACGCCGACCGCTACTATTCCATCACTGAGTGGTCTATCAAGACTGGCCATATTCTAAAATAGCTTGGGTAAGTGCGACGAGACAGTAACGAAGCCAGCATAAGCTTGGTATACTTTACAGTATGAAGGAACTCTATGGGTATGTGGCCGTTATCCTCACCGTAGCCGCGTATATTCCGTACTACAGGGATATCCTACGTGGCAAAACACACCCTCATGTGTATAGTTGGTCGCTGTGGGCAGTTCTGACGGCTATTCTAGCAGGGCTGCAACTGCAGGGTGGCGCAGGCACTGCCGCATGGGTCACGGTTGTTGTGGGTATCTTATGCGTGGGCGTTGTGGGCCTGAGCCTGAGGAAAGGGAAGCGAGACATAACCACCACAGACAGCGTCGTTGCTAGTCTGGCGCTCGTGGCAATTGTATTTTGGCTGCTGGCTGACAAGCCACTCGTATCTATGGTATTGGCCATTACGGCGGACATGCTGGCCTTCATTCCCACCGTTCGCAAAACCTATCACAAGCCATATAGCGAAACACTTTCTATGTACGCTACCAATGTCATCCGCTTCATGCTTGCTTTTGCAGCCATAGAAACGTATACCTTTCTGTCCGCCGCCTGGATCATCACCTGGGTAACCGCCAATGCGCTATTTTCGGCTATGCTCATTGTGCGCCGAGCCCAGGTTGGGCCTCCGCCAGGGTAAACTTATTGTCACAGTACAAGGACGTTCGGAAGTTTGGAATGCGGATGAGAGGACTATCGCACTCGGTCTGCCTGCCAGGCAGAGCCGGGTACTCCTCCGCTGCGGCGTGCTCGCCATGTCATATGACGTGGCTGCGCGCGTCCTCGCTCACGCGACCTCACGCGAGCTATCGCTCGCTTACGAGGTTCTGCGTCCTCTTAAGTATGAATGCATATAAAAAAGACCAAGCAAGCCTGGTCTTTTTTATATGGTGCGGATGAGAGGACTTGAACCTCCACGAGTTGCCTCACTAGTACCTGAAACTAGCGCGTCTACCATTCCGCCACATCCGCGTGA
>JAKPIL010000011.1 GCA_029549845.1 bacterium | reverse complement strand
AGCTCACAGCTTTTCAGATGGCCTCAATACGGTCAACCTTATGCTGGCTCATAAAAATAATCGACGAAAAGCTGTGGTTATGCTGGCAGTCGATGCGGCGGCTCCGCTCACCGGTGTACTTTTGAGCTACCTCATACACTTTGGTGACGAATTTGTCCTGTGGTATCTCTCTTTCTTTGCTGGCTTCTTGCTGTACATTGCGGCGGCAGAAATCTTGCCAGAAGCACACAGCAAACGTTCTTCGTATGGCACTATTGCGCTGACTGTACTTGGCGCGGTGGTGATGTATTTCGTCACTCGCTTAGCCTAATGCTATACTGACTCTATGGAAACGGTGGTTATCATACTGGGGGTTGTCGTTGTTTTGCTGGCGGTGGCGCTGGTTTTTGTGCTCACGCGCAAGCCTAGTAATGAAAGCGCACTGCTGCTCAAGGAAGATTTGCGGAACCTAAGCGAGGATATTACGAAGCTGAAGGAAGGCGTGCAGACGCAGATAAGCGATCGGCTTGATAAATCGCAGTCGGCCATGTTCGGCGCCATGCAGAAACAATCCAGTGAGAGCAATAAAATCATCACCGAAATTACCCGAAACCTCACGGAGCTGAAGGAATCAAACAAGCGCGTGGTAGATGTGGCCGACGAGCTCAAAACACTGCAGAACGTGCTGCAAAACCCCAAGCAGCGCGGTGGACTGGGCGAATACTACCTAGACACAGTGCTTGGTAATGTCCTGCCACCGCATATTTATGAAATGCAGTATGGGTTTAAGGATGGGCAAATCGTCGATGCTGTCATAAAGCTCGATAAGGGGCGATTGCTACCCATAGACAGTAAATTTAGCCTGGAAAATTACAACCGGCTCATAGAGGAAAAAGATAAAACGCAGCGTGAGGCCATAGTGAAAATATTCAAAGCCGACCTCAAAAACCGCATAGATGAAACGAGCAAGTACATTCGCCCGGCCGAAAACACGCTCGACTACGCCTTTATGTTCATCCCCAGCGAGGCGATATACTACGACCTCCTCATAAACAACGTGGGCGCTACCGGTACAAACTCGCGTGACCTTATAGAATACGCGTTTATCGATAAGAAAGTCATCATCGTGAGTCCTACGACGCTGTTGGCGTATTTGCAAACGGTCATGCAGGGCTTGAAAAGCTTGCAAATAGAAGAGCAGGCTAAAGACATCCAGAAGCGTGTTGGGGAACTGGGCAAACATATTGCCGCTCACGACAGCTTCATGCAAAAACTAGGCAACGCACTCGGTACTACGGTGAACCATTTCAATGCTGCGCACAAAAGTCTGGGCCGTATGGACCGTGATGTCGTGAAGATAGCCGACACAACCGCCAGCGTCGAACCGCTTTTACTCGATAAACCCCAAGCAGACGAATAGGTGCAAAATGTACTATTTGCGCGTTCTATTTCTGGTCCTGTAATGGTGCACTGCCCCTTTGAAGATCGCGTTACAGGTTACTATGCCAGCGGCGGCTACTAGCATTCCGCCTCGAGATGATGAGCCGTTCTCAAAAGCAAAACTAATGGTCGGCATATTATTTGCCGAGGCATCGGCGTGTAACAGTACGGCTCCGATGCCTGCCAATAGCATTGCATCGCCTACTGCCCCGCGTATTTCTCCCACCTGGCGAATCCTATACAAATCCCCACTTGTAACAGGGAGGGTCCTGTCTGCGTTCGGGGTGGTTTCAGGATCAGTCATAGGTGATTATTATGCACAAAAAACGTCATACAGTCAATTTGTGTTAAAGCTGGCGTATAGATTTATGCAAGAATAATAACTCCATATTAATCTACATATCAGCTCTCGGACTGCCAGCCTCAGGCAATGCGGGCTCTCGCGCCCGCACGGCGACTTCCTCTTTTACCAGAAAAGAGGAAGCGAGAAACCTCGGCCAGGGCTACACCTCTTGGTCAGCTGTTGCTCGTTTTGACGACCGACACGAGAACTCCTCAAGGTAGTATTGCCACCGGCAATACTACCCATCGTCAAACAACTCGTGCCGCCTGACGGAAGTTGTCAAAGCCGACAACATCATGAGCCAGGAGCTTCCGCATGGCCGCTCACAGCTAACGTCGCTCACGCGACGGATATCTAGCGGCCTGCAGCCGCAATCTTAACTCATATCTCTTATCTCATAACTCGATTCTTGACTCATGTCTCTTGTCTCATGACTCACCCTATAGCCTAAACCTCACGCCACCTGTTTCTTCACGCTGGGGGTGAGCTGGCGCTTGGCGAGGGCTTCGCATTCGGCTTTGGCGTCGGCATACATCATTTGTTCTGGCGGAGTTTTTTGCGTCCAGGCGCTGGGACCGCGCAGGCTGCCGACAACACCGAGCTCACGGGCAACTTTGAGGTAGCGTATGGCATCTATGACAACGCCGGCGCTGTTTTCGCTGTCTTGCACAGAAAGCTTCATGTCCATGGTGATAGGAGCGCCGCCAAAGCCACGAAGTCGAATATTGAAGTACGCGACTTTGTTGTCTTTGAGATAGGGCAGGAAGGTGCTGGGGCCGGCAAAAAGACTGTGCTCTGGCACGGGTATGCCACGGATGTCGTTCTGGGCGCGGATGACATTTTCTTTGCTTTTCTTTTTGCTGGCTAGCCGCGACTGTACCATCATGTTGTTGAAGTCGGTGTTGCCACCAATGTTGAGTTGCTGGTGGAATTCCACTTCGGCGCCGCGGTCAAAGGCGAGCTCCTGCAGCACCTGGCTGACGACACTTGCGCCGACCTGGCTGCGCATATCGTCACCGATAAGGGGTAGCCCGGCATCGATAAATTTTTGCTCCCATTTTGGGTCGCTCGCAATGAAAACTGGTATGCAGTTCAAGAAGGCGACGCCGGCGTCTATGGCACACTGGGCGTAGAACTCGGTTGCTTCCTGTGAGCCGACGGGTAGGTAATTGATAAGTATGTCTGCACCACTTTCCTTGAGGACTTTTACAACATCCACGGGTTTCGCCTTGGCGACACGGAAGCCGAACTCTTCTGGCTGCTCCTGCATGTAGTCACTCACGCCGTCGAGTGGTTTGCCCATGTGCACGGTTGGTCCAGCCGGGACCTTCTCTTGGAATACGCGGGCGCAGTTTGGTAGGGCAAAGATGGCCTCGCCCGTCGGCTTGCCCACCTTGCGCCGGTCTACATCAAATGTCGCCACAACTTCTATATCACTGGTGCGGTAGCCACCAATGTCCGCGTACATAACGCCGGGGATGTTCTGGCCCTTGTGCTCACGGTAATATTCAAGCCCCTGGTACAACGATGAAAAACAGTTACCAACCCCCACCACCGCTACCTTGATAGTTCCTTGTTTTGTCATAATTCCACTCCTTCCTGCCCAGTGTAGCCTGAACGGAACGCATAACTCCAATACATAGTTATTACTTCAGGTATAATAATTATGTATGAATGAAGGTTTACGAAAATTCGTTGCAGTGGTGGAAGCCGGTACATTCACCAAGGCGGCCGAGGTGCTCCACGTCTCGCAACCAGCGCTCAGCGTAGCCGTCCGCAATCTAGAAAAATCTGTCGGAGCAAAGCTTCTTGAGAGTAGCGGCAGGCATGGTGTTGTGTTGACGCAGGCTGGCCAGGTTGTGTACGCGGCAGCGCTAGAGCACAGACGCGTGGAGCAGAATTTGAAACTACAGCTTATTTCGCTAGGGGAGCAAAAAGTGCCCCTGCAGCTTGGCCTCATCGACAGCGTTGCCGTGCTGCTTGCAAACCTCCCGGAACAGTTGCAGCTACTTGAGATGACAACCGAACTTGGGCTGTACGTGGCTAATTCTGAATCTTTGCGCCGAGGAGTGCTGCAAAGCGAGCTCGATGTCGCAATCATCGTTGCCGATGACCAGGCCGACGACAGGCTTGAGATTGCTGCCACGACCGCAGACACATTGGTACTTGTGTGTACGCCTGAGGTAAAGGGGGATTTACAAGCAAAAATTGATGCTCGTGACCCGCTTCCGTTTCTGTCGTACGTACGCTCTTCTGCAACGTACAGCATCATTGATACAGCGCTGAAACAATCCAAAATCCATGCCCAAACGGTCCTGTATTCGAGTAGTCCTGCAGTGATGCTCGGTATGGTCGAACGCGGTAAGGGGGCGGCGCTGTTGCCGCGTTTGCTGGTTAAGGACAAGCTTGAGTCCGGTAGCCTAGTCATACTGCAGCACAAAGCAAAACCGTATGAAATCCAACGTCGGTTGCATGTAGTGACTCTGAAAGGTCGCAAAATTCCACCGCGCCTTGTTGGTCTTGCGCTCGCTATGCGCCAGCAGCTCAAGGCCTACACAATAACCTGAAGGCGACATACTCATACAAGTTGCGCTGGGTAGCGTTCGCTCCCGTAGTAGAACCAACCCGCGGAGGATGTCCCTCGGTATCTAGTCATACAGCTTCGGGTGCGGCTACAGGATAGTTCACCCGGGATGGATGATTAACAGGGAAGGGTTTCACCCCGGATTATAGCCAGCCAACTGATACGGCTAGTAGTATCACGGTTCCAAGGGCGATGCGGTAGTATGCAAAGGGTTTGAAATTGTGGTGGGCGATGTAGCGAATAAGCCAGCTTATGGCAAGAAGGGCAGTGAAGAATGCCGCAACCAATCCGACCGTAATTGCTCCCCAGCCTCCGGATATGTGTGGCACATCGCTAGAATATTTCGCGAGTTTGTAGGCGCTGGCGAGGACAAGTACGGGTATGCTTAGGTAAAACGAAAACGCTGTAGCCGTGGGACGGTTCAGCCTTACAGCCAGCCCGCTTACGATGGTCGCGCCGCTACGTGACACGCCGGGTATCATAGCGACACACTGACCGAGTCCTATGATCAGCGCTTGTTTTGTGGTGATGCTTTCTAGCGTAACCGGGTCGTCTTTGCTGTGTACTGGTTTGTTGTCAACGAGCCATAAGACAACTCCGCCAATGATAAGTGCCAAGGCAATCACCACCGGCACCGATATGGCCGAAGAAACGCGGTCAAATGCCAGTCCGATGATGCCGGCGGGTATGGTGCCGAGGGCGAGTATTTTCCAAAAATTGAGTGCCACTGCTTCGCGCCGTAGTAGTCCTAGCGACTTCTGCCACAAATCTTGGCGGTAGTACCACACTACTGCCGCAATTGCGCCTAGCTGTATAACAACCGCAAAAAGCTCATGACTATCTTTGAAATTCATGAGTTCCTGAGAAATGAGTAAGTGCCCAGTACTAGAGATAGGCAAAAACTCCGTTACCCCCTCGATAACCCCCAAAAGAAGCGCCTGCAATATATGAATCATGCTTATAAGTGTAGCATGACCGCTCGGGTGCTGGCCCGACTCACTCACATGCGCTGTCGTTGCTCCCCAGGCTGGGCAAATACAAAATAAAGGCCACACTCAGGGCAGACCCTTCCGTATAGTCGCAATGAACGAACCCAGAAGAACTGGTGCGGGCAAGGAGAGCGGTCAGTCACAGCAGATAACCATGAATTGGTGGCGTGATGATTCGGGCCTCATGTATACTGGTAGGTAATGCACAAGCGTAACGCGCCAGATGACTCCGATACGATGTCGAAGCTTTTTGAAGCCATAGATATGGCTGTTGCGAGCCGAGTGCCACCGAATATGCTGGCAGATGTTTTGACTGGCGTAGGCTGGCCAGCGCCGCTGGTCAATCAGGCGGTGGAGCGGTGGCTGAAGACAAACGGTCGTCGTACCATAAAAACAGACTTTAAAACGTGGCTCAAAAAATACCAAAAACTCGCTCGTCCAGCCGTGGCGGTGGTGGTAGCGCTCAGTACAATTCAGGCGGGCGTAATGTTGCTGAAGCCCTGGCCTATGAAAATCATGGCGGATTCGGCCTTTGGCACCATTCCTGCACCTGGGCCGCTGGAGGAGTACACCGGTAAGCCGGCGCTTATTGCCATTACTGCAATCATGTCGATCGCAATATTTCTGGTGGGCGCGGCTATTAGCTGGGTGAGCGACTACATCCTACTTCGGATTGGGTTCTGGCTAAACCGTTCCATTAAGGCTGAATCATTCCGTCATATTTTGCACCTGCCGCTGTATCATCAACAGCGGCTTGCAAAAGGGGATTATGTGTACCGACAAAATGTCGTGACAAATAGTTTGTCAGACCTTGTACTCGGAACAACATCGTCCATCATCGGTTCGTTCATTATGATTATTGGGGTTCTTGCCATAATGATTAACTTCAATCTGCGCCTGACCATTATTTCAGTAGTACTTATGCCGTTTTTGTATGTCACCATGCGGCTGATAGGCCCGCACCTGGGGGTGTACTCTAGGAAACTGACGGAGCTCAATAGCGAAACCGCAAGCGCCATTAACGAAGCAGTTGACAACGCAGAAACCGTGCAGTCATTTACGCTGGAAGAGAAAGAACTTATGCGAGTGAACGAATACTGGAACGAGGGCTTCAGGCTTTCGTATAAAAACATGATGTGGGGCAATCTACTCAAGAACACCAACTCGTTGTTAGTAATACTGGCAACCTCAACCGTTATGTACTTCGGTGGCGTGGCGGCACTGGAACACCGTATGACATTCGGCCAACTTTTTATATTCATGGCATACATGGGGTATTTGCTTGGGCCTATTGAGAACCTGGTGCAGAAGATAACCTCTCGGTATCAAAAGATTGTGGATGTTGGGCGTATATATGATGTGTTGAGCGATCACGAAGGAATTGAAGATTTACGCCGCGATAATCCCGTCCCGCTCGGCATTCGTCCGGTCTTAGATTTTGAGCATGTTAAATACTCGTACAACGGCCAGCAAGTTTTTAGCGATCTAAACTTGCACATCAACGAGGGCGAAAAAGTGGCCATTATCGGTCCAAGCGGCGGTGGCAAAAGCACTATTCTCAAGCTTCTGCCGCTTTTTATTGAGCCAGATGCGGGTAGGATCCTTATGGGTGGGTATGATATACAATCATTTTCGCTCCGGAATTTGCGTCAGCAGATTGCATGGGTGAGCCAAACACCACAGCTGTTTACAGGGAGCATCATAGAGAATATGTATGACGGCGATGTGTATCGCTCGGTCTCCATGGACGAGATAAAACATGCAATTCAAGTTTCGAACATTCTGGAATTTATTGTCAAAATGCCGCTGGGAGTCAACACGCCAGTCGGGGAAAACGGCACGTCACTCAGCGGTGGTCAGCGTCAACGCGTTGCGATTGCTCGTGCTCTGCTGAAAGATGCCTCAGTGCTTTGCCTTGACGAGCCAACGGCTGCGCTTGATGCAAAGAGTGAAAACTACATTCGCGACTCCCTGAAACAGATCATTGCCGATAAAACCGTACTGATGGTGACGCACAGGAAGTCGCTACTGGCGCTCATGGATACGGTGTACGTGCTTGAGAACGGTATTCTGCGTAACGTGAACGAGCTTGGGGGTCTAGACTACTACTTGCAACGGCTTGAGGGGCTCTCCGAACAGCAGGTTGCGAAACAAATCCAGGACGAAAAGAGCTACATTACAACCGACACACTGGATGCTTACGTTGGTCTCAAAGAAGCCGCCCAGCCGGTACAAACAACTGCTGCGGCCACCCAGGGCAACAATGCAGCCGGGGTTGTTCAGTCGGCACCGGTTTTCGCGCTCCCGCATGAGGTACACCGACGTTCCGATACGCGTGTCGTTCAACAGGACGAGACAGTCACTATGCCGTCTCAGGAATCGACAGCTCAAGATGGCGAAGTCATCATCAAACTCCACTAGGATAACTACCGATAGAGAGAGTCATACCTGTTGTAGTCAAATGTATTGCCGTGACAGTGCTACCATAACTGACGCGTTATGGCCTGGGCGAAAAAAGGTGCGTAAAACCAAACATAGCCTCGTTTTTGAGGCTATGTTTGAGCAGTTAGCGTACTGGCTACGATTTATCTCTGGTCGGTATATCCGACGACACTTGGCGGTTCGGGTAGGGTATTGTCCGATAGGCCACTGCCGCCAACTTTTAGTTTCTGACCAGGCAGAATAAGATTTGGGTTCGCAAGATTGTTCTCTTTTGCAAGCGACATAAAATCGCCGCCGTAGCCGTGCTTTTCGGCGATATCACCAAGTGTATCGCCTACGACCACAGTGTATGTCCCTGCGTCTTCATCGGTGCCCGCGCCAACCGCCCCTGCGGAAGCGCCATCAGGAAGCTGCAGTACCTGGCCGGGGTGTATGAGGTTGCGGTTTTCGACATTGTTTAGACGAACGAGTGTATCGACATCTGT
Organism: bacterium; assembly: GCA_029549845.1. GTDB lineage: Bacteria > Patescibacteriota > Saccharimonadia > Saccharimonadales > UBA4665 > JAGXIT01. Next base: position 268 of record JAKPIL010000011.1, on the reverse strand, counting down.
GCCGTAGTATTGAGCGATATCACTCAGGGTATCGCCAGGCATAACAATGTGCATACCGGTGCCGGGTGTTGGTTCAGTCCCTGCTTCTGCTACTGGGTCATCTGGTGTGATAACATCATCGGGCATGACGGAGCCATCACCATCTTCGCCTTCATCCCATCCGCCAGCTAGCGCCTCGTTTGCTGCGTCGCTCAGATTATCTTCACCAGTTTGGCTGTCCGGAAAACCATCATCAACCCCTTCGGCTTCGCCAGCATTATTTTCCTGA
>JAKPIL010000114.1 GCA_029549845.1 bacterium | reverse complement strand
CTGTGACGCTGGGAACTTTCTGCACTATATCACGGCTGGCAGCCCTCACAGCTTCTGGCGGGAGTGCTTTTCGGCGCGCAGCGCGTGAAAAATGTGCACATCTACCGCTCGCTCGCTTCACTTGGCGAGGTCGATACGCAGCCTATCGTAGACTGGCTGGCGCGTGCACAGCCCCACATAGCAGTGACCGTCGGGATGTCCGCTCCTGAGGCGCCGTTTCCCGAAGGCGATTTTGAGGTGATTTTCGTCCCGGTGCTCGGTTTTGACAGGGGTGGGTTTCGTCTGGGAATGGGTGGCGGCTGGTACGACCGCTGGCTCGCCACACAACCTCGTGCCTACAAAATTGGCCTCGCCTACGCATGGGCAGAAGTAGAGAACCTACCCCACGAACCCCATGATATCCCACTCAACCAAATACTGGTCGGCTAAGGTTAGTCGGGTACAACCAAGATAATTACTGCTGCAGCTGTTGCCAGGTTTTGAGTAAGTTTGCCGTCGATGAGTCATTTGCCGGGGAGCCTGTGCCGAGCGTTTCGTAGATGTCATGTGCGAGGATTTTGCCGAGCTCTACTCCCCATTGGTCAAAGCTATCTATGCCCCATATTGCGCCTTGCACAAAGATTTTGTGCTCGTAGAGGGCAATGAGCTGGCCGAGGGTATTTGGCGTGAGTTTGGGCAAGAGCAGGGTATTGCTGGGGCGGTTTCCCGGGAACGTTTTGTGTGGCACTAGTGCTTCTGGTACACCCTCGGCGCGAACTTCGTCGGCCGTTTTGCCAAACGCAAGCGCCTGGGATTGGGCGAGCATGTTTGCGGTGAGCTTGCGGTGGTGTGTGCCATGCCCATCTGGGTCGTTGAGTGACTGTGCGAAGCCAATAAAATCGCAGGGTATGAGCTGTGTGCCCTGGTGGATAAGCTGGTAAAAAGCGTGCTGGCCGTTAGTGCCGGATTCGCCCCATATAACGGGGCCAGTCGCATATGTGACCGGGCTGCCATCGCGTCGGACGCGTTTGCCATTGCTTTCCATGTTGCCCTGCTGGAAGTATGCGGGGAAGCGGTGCAAGTACTGGTCGTATGGCAGAATTGCCTCTGTTTCCGCACCCAGGAAGTTGGTATTCCAGAGGCCGACGAGGGCAAGGATGACGGGTAGATTTTGCTCAAGCGGTGCGGTACGAAAATGTTCGTCCATGGCGTAAAAACCGCGGAGCAATTCGTCGAAATTATCTGGCCCAATTGCAATCATAATGCTGAGGCCAATGGCGCTCGTCAGGCTGTAGCGGCCACCTACCCAGTCCCAGAATGGGAACATATTTGCCGGGTCTATGCCAAATGCCTGAACTGCCTCGGTGTTTGTGCTGAGCGCTACGAAGTGTTTGGCTACTGCCGCCTCATCACCCAGGGCAGCTAGCAGCCACTGGCGGGCACTGGCGGCGTTGGTCATGGTTTCATCGGTGGTGAAGGTTTTGCTGGCGATAATGAAGAGTGTCTCGGCAGAGTCTAGGCCACGCAAAGTTTCTGTAAGGTGGGTGCCGTCTACGTTACTCACAAATTTCACCTGGAGGTCGCGCTGGCTATAAAACGTGAGTGCTTCTGTAACCATGACCGGGCCGAGGTCTGAACCGCCTATGCCGATGTTCACGATGTTTTTTATAGCCTGACCGGTATGTCCGCGCCATTCGCCGCTGCGCACGCTGCCGCTAAACTCACGCATCTGCTGCAGTGTTTCGCGCACGGCGGGCATGACATCGTGCTCGTCTACATACACTGGGCGGTCCGACTGGCTGCGAAGGGCAGTGTGGAGTACAGCGCGGTTTTCGGTGGTGTTTATCTTTTCGCCTGCAAACATGGCGTCGCGCAGGCTTTCTACCTCGCACTCGCGTGCGAGGTCAAACAGCAGATGCAGTGTTTCATCGGTCACGATATTTTTGGAGTAATCGAGATATACATCGCCTGCCTGCCCAGCGAACTTTTCACCGCGCACGCCATCTGCCGCAAAAAGTTCGCGCAACGTCTGGTCAAACGCATTTTTGTGCTCCTGGAGCTTCTGCCATGCAGTAGTATGAGTTGGATCGAGAGTAGTTATCATGCTTACACTATAGCATTCGACAGTGACATCATGAACTGGCACCGTGAAAGCTCCGACCTTTCACGCTCCATGGTACTCTTGCGTGTCAAGTCTTCAGCACCCGAACCCCGAAACTAAAAACACCCTAAAAATGTCATCTTGAGCGAAGCAAAGCGTAGTCGAAAGATCTTCTTCTCGCCTGTTAGCTACATGTACACCAAAGAGATTCCTCGACTACGCTCGGAATGACAGGGTGGAGTTTTGGATTCGGATATTTGAGCATTGTAAATAATATAACAAAAGTGTATAATATGCAATTATGTATTGGCGCTCCACACCACTCGGCATCAGAGTTCCTGCAAAGGCTCCGCAGGATGCACCTCAATGGCCACATGGGTATAGAGGACCGGAAGGTGCCATTGCCGACAGCCCTATTTGGCCGCCTGATGAGCAGCTTTC
>JAKPIL010000002.1 GCA_029549845.1 bacterium | reverse complement strand
TCAGGATGACAGGGAAGAGTAAGCTTTTCATAATAAATCTCCGAACTTTTTGAACAATTCCGCAGAGTCGGTCGGGCCAGGGCAGGCCTCTGGGTGAAACTGCACCGAGAAGTATGGCTTGTTTTTGTGTGCAATGCCTTCGACAGAGTTGTCGTTTAGGTTGCGGTAGCTTACGCGCCAGTCTTTTGGTAACGTTTTTTCATCTATGGCGTAACCGTGGTTTTGGCTCGTGATAACACACGCCTTGGTAGCATCTTCCTGGCAGGGCTGGTTATGGCCGCGGTGGCCAAATTTGAGCTTGTACGTCGTGCCGCCCGCTGCGAGCGCCATGATTTGGTTGCCCAGACATATGCCAAACAGCGGCTTCCCCTGGGTGAGTACTTTTTTGGTGATGGCAATGGTTTCGGTGTAATCTTCTGGGTCGCCGGGGCCACTCGACAGTACAATGCCGTCGTAAATTTCACCTGAGTAGTCGTAATTATAGGGGACGCGTTTCACTTCGAGGTCAAGCGCGAGGAGCGACCGCAAGATATTTTCTTTGAGCCCACAATCGACCAAAATGACCTTCTTTTTACCTTTGCCGGCATTATACGTGATGGGCTCTGGTATGGAGACAATAGGGATGGTGACCATTTGGGCCGGTTTTACTGGCTCAGCACTGATGGTTCCTGCCATAACACCACGCGTGCGCAAGTATTTGGTAAGGGCGCGCGTATCAACCCCCGTAAGCAGGGGAACGCCCTGGCTCTGCAGCCAATCTGGCAGCGACAACTGGCTACCCGCATGGCTCCAGTGCGGTGCTACATCTGACATAATAACCCCGCGCACCTGAATACGATCTGACTCGGCAGCGGCCGGGTCTACCCCGTAATTGCCGATGAGTGGATAGGTAAAGACCAAAATCTGCCCCGCAAACGATGGGTCGGTTAGTGATTCCACATACCCCGTCATACCGGTGCCAAACACGACCTCGCCGTCAAATGTACTAGTTTGCCAGTCTGGCATAACCCCTTCAAACACCGTACCGTCGCTCAGCGTCAGCTTTCCTGGCTTTAAAGCATCAAGTATTTCGTGCTTCGAGCTCATGTGCATTTTCTCCTCGAAGCACGGAGGGAGCCGTATTGAGATACGGCGAGAGAGTACTGGAAAGGAAAAATGTGCAGGAGCCGAATAGGCCAGCGGTGCGACCAGCTTTGCTGGGCGGCAGGCAGGCTGGCACGAGATATTTGATTAAAAAAAACGTTCCTTTCGGAACGACGTACATGCGTGCTTGCAGCGGGTGTTTTGAGTACTTTTTTCTCCATGTTCCACACAAATTTACCAAAAACTCCTTTCACATGCAACCCGCTCACTTGATGTAGCCGACCACTAACAGATACGCGAGAGTTTATTTTACGACAGCTGGCGGAAAAAAGAGACCGCACGCGCCGTGAGCCCACGGAGCTAGAGAAAGTCTATGCTATAACACCAAGCGTCCCCGAAATGGTATGAAAACCGTGAAAGCCTCCCCCAAATACATAATCCCAACAACTACCCCTGTAATGCAAGACATCCTATCTGTAAAGGGTTCATCCTTTTTTGATCTTAGCACAGCGGAGAGGGAGGGATTCGCCTCGGCGCTACGCATCGACCAGGTATGCGCCACAGGCACATACAAAAGAATCACCTTTCTGTGGGGCAACTCTGTATGGGAGGGATTCGACCTTCCGGCTTTGCCGGAACCCAGCTTCCAGGGTCGCTGGGCTACGGGCGGCTGAGTGCCACTGGCACTCGCGTTCGAATCCACACGTTCTTACATACTAATACAGCCTATCCTTGCGGACGGGCTGTATTAGTATGGCGGAGAGGGAGGGATTCGAACCCTCGATAGAGTTGCCCCTATACTACATTTCGAGTGTAGCGCACTAGACCGAACTATGCGACCTCTCCTTCTTAAGAGGGACTCACCCCTCTGGTAGAAATTCGGAATAAATCCGAGTTTCTACTACTCCCCCTAAAGCTCACCTCACGGCTCGTTCGCTTCGCTCAATTAGCAAAGGCTTCAGGTTGGCCGTACATAGTGTAACAGATTGGGGAGTATATTTCAGGCTAGGCACTGAACAAAAAATGTGCTACAATCACCCCTGTTCTTGCAAACATTGTTTGGCGCTACAAAACTCCAATCCAAGGAGCAAAGCGACTGAATGGAGTTTTGAGAGGAGCAACCGGCTGAGACTAGAGCTCGACAAAAGAAGATTCATCTTGTTTCGTCGCAGCGGAAGTCGTTGCCGAGTTGTGACGAGCACCCGTAGCTCAGCTGGATAGAGCGTTGGCTTGCGGAGCCAAAGGTCGTAGGTTCAAATCCTGTCGGGTGTACCAATAAAAGAGTCCGTCTCCATGACGGGCTTTTTTATTGGTTGCATGCGGTAGCATGCGTGAACCTACGAAGTAGGTCGGGCGCCAAGGAGATGCGCGCAGGAGCTTACTCCGAGCACATCGACTGCGCGTTGCGCGAGCAACCATCCTACCAAAAATGAAAACTCTCCACTTGCAACGCGCAATCAGACGAGGAATTGCACGGGGCCACGGATACGGCCTAGGCTGACATCCATATTCGTTGGAGCGCGTATCCGGCGCAATTTCACCGCATATGGCATATGCATCTCTGTGGGATTTTACTTCATGTGGCGCCGGGGCGCGTGAGGGGGGCTACAAACCGAGAGCTGAAATGAACTCTTCGTAGGTATACTGGCGCGTGAGGTAGGCACCATAGGCAGGGTCTTCCTGGCAGCTTATTTCTGTTTGGCACACACCGTGGTCGTGGGCCGCATAGTTCAGAAACACGCTCTGTTTTTGCTGCAGTGCCTCATCGAACACATTTGGGGCTGCCGCGTGAACCGGGTAGCCAACGTAATGAGCCACCGGAAGTTCTGCTGCCCACGACGGCTGGTAGTCCTGGAGGGCGGCGTCGACATAGCGCGCCGCCGCCTGATGGTCGCTGTGATCGGCGAGATACGGTATGTCGCTGGGTGTTTGTGTGCGCAGCTCTGTTGGCTTGAACACCTCTAGCAACTCACGTATAGCGCCCTTAAGTTCATCTGATGAATAGTGCGAGCTGCCATCGACGCTGTGGATAGTGGTCGTAGCGCCCTCGTATAGCTTGCGGAGGCTTTCAGACTTGTCGCCCCCAAAACCTTGCCCCTGGAGGTTACCATCAGGAAGGTTCAGAAAGAGGAGTGAGACCTGGCTATTGCCGTACTGGTTCATGTATGTCGCGTACTGGCCTGAAGAAAAACGAACTGTTCGGAACTGCCAGTCACGTTTTACCCCTGTCATGGTTTCATAGGCTGCCTGCGCGCCAAGCATGCGGCCTATCCAATAATACCCAGCGCTTCCGCTATCTCCCGCCGTGAGATAGACGGTGCGCACACACGAACCCGCGGCGATACTGCGAGGCAAGTCTGGATTCATAAACAATATATCGTCGTCAGGGTGCGCGACAACCTGCATGACCGTGCCATTTGGACAGTCGGCGAACGTCACATCGCTTAGTTCGACAGGGGCGGTAGAAACTGGCGGTGTCGCCACCGGACGTCTGCTGGGTACGGTGCCTTTACTAAACACCAGGAGTAGTTCGGTAGGCTTTGCGACGGTGCCTCCGACCACATATGAGCCGCTCGGGCGACCATACGCAGCCACGACATCGTTAAACGTACAAGCCGGAAAGTCTGTCTGACCCTTTTCCAGCGGCAACAGATACGCAAAGCTATCGCCCGTCTTAACCTGCCAATTGCTGCTGGTGAGCGCTTGCCGCGGCTGGGTGCATGTCTGGAGTGGCACAACAGCCTGCGCATTGCCGCTGAGCGCCCGTACAGGCAGCACACGCCAGTAGTCACCCACGAGCCACTGAACCGGATGCTGACGCAATATATCTACGACTGCCTTGTTCTGCATGGCGTACGGTTGCTGCGCGGCTCGCACCCCTGAGAAGTCGTTATATGTCACCAGCGTTGCAGGAATAAGCGCAACAAGCAAGAGCGCCGCCCAATCGTGCACAAATCGCCTGGGTAATGTTGCCGTCCGTAGCATGGTTGCAGCGGCAATATATACGGCAAATAAGACAATGGTGACATATCGCCCATCGCCACCATAATAATGCTTCGTCACAACATACAATCCGCATGCCACCACACTAGAGGCTACGAGCAGCCCAGTCAGCTGCTGCGCGGCATCATGGGGCTGCTTCGTATCTGCACGTAAGCGCATCCTGAGCGAACGCCAAGCGAACACAGCAAAGCCAATCCCCGAAAGAAGCATGACAAGCCACGCCATACCGGCTATTCCACCGTAGTTGGTAAAGGCAGCATGGAACCAATCACGCAAGACAAGCGTCGTGGGCGCAGGGTTTATGCCAAGATTGGCTAGCACCGCAAGAACCCCATACACAAGCCCCAGTGACATATCTTTGCCAGAGGCAATGTGGTAAGGGCTAGCCGCGGTGACAGACACAACGCTTGTGCCGTGCATAATGGCGGCCAGCATGAGCACACTCAGACCAAAGCCGAGGGCGGCGCACACGAGCCCATTCCGCGCCGTTAGAACAAGCTCACGCCGGTGACGAAGCCACCCAAACACTCCAAGCAAGGCGAGACTACCAAACGCAAGCGGCACGAACAGCCGATCACTCAGGAATAAAACGCCCCACAGCGCAACCAGCACAAGCCCTTGGCGGCTCACCGGTCGGACAATTCGTATAGCCAGTACGAGCCCGGCCACATACACCACGTATTCGAGGTTTCTTGTGGTAAGCATGGCCATGTTCAGCGGTAAAAGTGTATCGGGCGAGGGTTGGATGGGTACGAGCAGCAGCGTAAGCGCAAGCGAGAGGATGAGCAATGTCCAGGGTATGGGCCTGCGGATAATGCGCCAGAGCACCCACGCCAGAGCAAGCACCGTCGCAAGCACAATAGCCACCGTGAGTACGACCAACACGTTTGGCGTATTACCGAGGGCTGCACCCAGCGCAAACAAGGGCCATTTCAGGAAAAAGGTGTGTGCGGCAGGGAACTGTGCGCCCTGAAATGTCTTCCAGTTCTCAAACAGGTACGAATCGACCAGCTGGTCGCTGTTGGCTGCGTTGCTATGAGCCCCAAGGAGCGCCCAGTACACCGTTGATGCAATGAGTATGCCCAGACCAACGAGCGCAAACCACTGCTCGGCGCGCAGCACCCGCCAGAGAGGCTTCTTCGGTTTACGCTGACTCGATTTTTTCTTTACTGGCTTCTTTGGGGTGACCGGCCGAACCCCACGCAGCAACGTCACTGGCCGAACAAGATCCGGCTTTGCTTTGGTACGGGGGCGCTTTTTTTGTGTTACTTTTGCTGGCATGGCGCTAATCTATCAAGACTGGCTTGTCCTTGACGCCCTGGTTGAATATTCGTGTTTTATAGAGATAAAAATTCCATATGGTCGTTATGCCAAGTGCGAGCGTTCGGGTGACCACGGGTGACAGAATGTGCTGAAGCAGCTCCGTCACGACCAAGGTAAATGCAAGGTTAAAAAGTACGAGCAACACCACGGCTACAACCTGTGGGATAACAACCTTATGGTGCATACGTGTGTCGCCAAAAGTGAAGAGTTTTTGGAGCATAAACGATACAACAAGCCCCACGAGGAACGAAAGCGTCACCGCCTGCACGGGAGTGGCTCCAAGCCGCTGCGCAACTACAATAATCACTAGCTCCAGCACATATACTGAGCCACCTACAATAAGGTAGCGCATGGTAGGGTTCTTGAGGAGTTCTTTGAGCCGATTCACAGCCGCGATCTCTTTTTGTCCACGACGTAGAGCGGCCGGTTTTGCGTTTCGGCATGGATGTGCGACAGATACAGGCCAATAATACCCTGTGAAATAAGCAGTAGACCTATAAGGAACAGTACCAGCACAAGACCATATGCACTCGCGGTTGCGTGGAGGCCAATTGGGTCGTTTAGAAAGTAATTTCCGGTCATGACAACCCCAACGAGCGATGCAAATGCCATAATACCTGCCCCCGCATAGGCCGCTATGTAGAGCGGGGATGTGCTATGCGAAATAGCGCCGTCAACTGCTAATTTCATGAGCTTTCCCAGCGTGTACGGCGAGCTGCCCGCCACGCGCGTGTGTTCGCTGTATGAGATAGTGACGCGGTCGTAGCCAAACCAATCTATAAGACTGCGCGTCATACGGTTATGTTCAGAAAGCTCCTTAAACTGGTCACAGACGCTGCGGTCAATAAGTCGAAAATCACTAGAGTCCGGGTCGGCGTGCAGACCGAGGGCACGGTTAAACAGGCCATAAAACAGCTTGGAGCCAGCACGCTTGGTGAGCGCGCCGCGCCGCTTGGTGCGGCGGCCTACGACCACTAGCGCTCCTTGCTGCCACGCTGCCACAAACTCCGGTATGACTTCTACCGGGTGCTGGCCATCACCGTCAATCATGATCACCGCTGCGCCCCGAGCCTCGTGCAGCCCAGCCGTGAGAGCAATTTCCTTACCAAAATTTCGCGTCAAACACAGTACCCGCACGGTTTGCGTCTTCGCGAAGTCATGAAGCAGTGTGGCCGTGCGGTCTGTACTGCCATCGTCGACATATATGACCTCAAACGGGGTATGTAAGCCTTCGAGCACCGCCAGCAACTGCTTATGAAACACTGCAATGCCAGCCGCTTCGTTATGCACTGGAACCACCACCGACAGTTGCGGTTTATCTACGCTCATTCTAGTTCTTTAGTATACCAACCAGTTCTCTGGCTGACGAGGTTATTCTTGCAATTCTTTGCGGCGCAAGCGGACATGATAGAATACCGCACCGCCAGCAACCGCGAAAGCTACGGGCATGACGAGGTCGCCAGAGCCAGTATTGGCCAGTTCGGCACTTGGTGTCGTAGTGGATGTTGAGCTTGTTTGACCAGTGGTAGGCGTGGTCTGTGACGATGTAGCGCTAGACGACTGGGTAGTTGTGCTCGCAGCAGCTGAGCCGGTGGCAGCAGTGCTTGGTGCCGTAGAAGACGTGCTGGTGCTGCTGGTTGAGGCGCTGCCCGTAGACGCAGTGCTACTATTGGATTTGATAGCCTTTTCGATGGCAGAAGAGCCTGACTGAACCGCGCTTGAGCCGGCTTGTTTGGTCGTATCTATGACTGTGTCTTCGTTTGCATTGCGCCAGAAAAGCAGCCAGAGCACTAACCACACGAGTGCGGCCAGTAAGAGCACTGACACTATAAACCACACAATTCGACCAACGACTGAAACCTTGTTTTGTTCGTACATAATACCTACGCCTCTTTGCTTTACCTTCGTACGATAGCAGAATAGTTGCAAAAGTGCAATATGTATGGAAAAATAGGCTGCGCTTATGGTTGTATATCGGGGGTTTTAGAACCGAATGCGCCGCAAAAAGCTGTCGATTGCATCTGTTTTGTGCGGCTCGTGGGGAAGATATGCCCCAACATGGTCCACTATGGCCTGGCTGTACTCTGGTGGGAAGTGAACGGTGATAGCTGGCATGAGACGCTTGAGCGGCAAAAGTGTCACGCTGGGTGTGGCAGGGGATTCATCTATAGAAAAAGCCTTGAATTCTTGCAGGTTGTACGCCTTCTGGCCAACGTGCAGATACTCGGCGTCAAGTGCGCACTCCTCATCGGCGAGCTGCCGTGATGCAAAAAATATAAGCCCAACGATGGCCACAATAACAACACTCGTAGAAACAATATCTCGAGTAAAGAGATATACCAGCGCACTCAAAACGATTGCCGCGAGCACAAACACCCCGTACCACGTTGCGTCTTTGTGGCCGCGCGGGGGTTCTGAAGCTACCCACTGCAGGTCAACTTCCTGTGACTGCGGAACCACTTCTGGCGACGGGGTAAAGGACTCCATGGGCGTATTCTGGGCCGGGAAGGGGGTTGCCTCGGGAATGGCCGGCACAACCGATGGTGTGGGAGGCAAGGGCTCTTGAGGATACGGTTGCTGGGGGAGCGCGGGCAAGGGGGGCGTCATATCCACCGCTGGTGCTACCGGCTGCGGCGCATCGGCAGGAGATGCCTGAGGCACTGGCTCTGAAACAGGGCTAACGGCTTGTGGTGGCGGTGGAGCGACTGGCTCAATCGTAGCACCAGGCGTAATGACTTGTCCCGGTTGCGTATTTTCCATAAGCGTTATTGTACTACAGTCACAATCAGCTTTGCTATTTTTCACCTCAGTTGCTATAATCACCTCTGTTCTTTTCACCTGGATAGATGACCGAGTGGTTGATGTCCGTCAAGCCCGAAGCGGCTTGACAAGGTAGCGATATGATACAAAAATCATATCGCGTTAGGTAACGGCCATGTGCACTTTACGAAGCTAGTTGCTATGGAGAGATGACCGAGTGGTTGAAGGTAACGGTCTTGAAAACCGTCGTGCCCGCAAGGGTACCGTGGGTTCGAATCCCACTCTCTCCGCCAACATATTGCGCCAGTACAGCTCATCTCTGTACAGTTAACAGATATCGTATCTTCTGTTAGAATACATTCATCCTATTCTCGGTGAAAACCCGGAATAGCAGCCAAGGCCTTGGTTTTACCAAGGCTCAGCGCAACGAGAAACCCGCCCGCGGGCGTTTCGTTACCCTGGAGAGGTACCCAAGTGGCTGAAGGGGACGGTTTGCTAAATCGTTAGAGGGGCGAGAGTCCCTGCGAGGGTTCGAATCCCTCTCTCTCCGCCAAGAGAAAACACTCATCGCAAGGTGAGTGTTTTCTCTTGTTGGCGAGGAAGGCGACCGAGAACCCGCACAAGTGAGCGGAGCGAACGAAGGGTTCGGTGGAGCGAGGACACGCGCAGGAACCCGGCAGGGTTACGAACATGCCGGAGCGGAAAAGTGCGTAGCACGCTATCCCTCTCTCTCCGCCATACCAAAAACGGTTAGCCTGCTTGGCTGAAGATGAGGGCATCGACTCGCTTGGCGCCGGCTTTTTTGAGCACCCGAGCAGCTGTTTCGATGGTGGCGCCTGTGGTCAGGACGTCATCAACCAACACTACGTGTGCTCCGCGAATGCGGGCAGTACGCTGCGTACGGAAGGCGTCCTTAAGGTGTAGCAGCCTGTCGCGCCGATTTGACCCGACCTGATGCGCTTGGCCCAGGCGAACCAACACATCAGCCACATCAAGCCCCCATTCCCGTGATATGGCTCGCGCGAGCAACACCGCCTGGTCATACCCCCGCTGTCGTACTCGACTCGTCGCAGTTGGAACCGGCACAAACACCGCATCTTGAGGTAGCAAATGGAGCAGGGGAGCCATAAGCTCAACCATTTCGACAATCCCAGAGCGGCCACGCTCGTATTTCACCTTGTGGAGCAGTTCTTTGGCGACGCCTTCATAGTGTGTCGCCACCAGTACCTGCCGAAGTGCTGTGTGTTTGCGGCACAGCTCACACACCGCAAACTCGCGCGTTACTGACCGACATCGGTAGCAGCGAGACGGTACTAGCGGGGTCACTGCCCGGCACGACTCGCACATGAGCACATCATTTTCGGCGCCGCATCCAAGACAGCAATGAGGTGCGTATAAGCGTATGAGGCGTTCAAGCAAGAGCATGTTGTGATTATTCCGTTGTAAATATGTGCCCCCGCCCTTGCACCCTGTTATTCATCTCAGTTATACTGTTTTTAACACAAACAGGCAAGCACGCTATCTAATTTTGTAATCCGACCCCACTGGTC
>JAKPIL010000202.1 GCA_029549845.1 bacterium | reverse complement strand
GTGAGTGCCGTGTTCGACTATATTGCCTTTTTCAAGCACAATGATGCGATGAGCGCGTCGCACGGTCGAAAAGCGGTGGCTCACAATGAGCGCAGTTTTATCTTGGTAGTGCGTGAAGATGTTATTGAAAATATCGTATTCTGCTTTGGCGTCGATGGCTGAGGTTGGCTCGTCTAGTATCAGCACTGGTGCATTGCGGTAGAACGCCCGTGCCAGAGCCACGCGCTGCCACTGTCCGCCACTCGGCTCTACACCTTTTTCAAAACTACTGTTTAGTACCGTGTCCCAGCCGAACGGCAGGCGTTTTACCAGCTCGGTAACGTTACTTTGTTCTGCCGCACGCAGTATATGCTTTTTATTGGCTGCATGGTTTGGCTTGCCTATGGATATGTTTTCGTGGATTGGTAAAGGATACGAATTGAAATCTTGGAACAGCGTTGCGACTCGCTCGTACCATGTTTCGATTGCAAGGTCGTGAAGGTCTGTCCCGTCTATTAGAATCCGGCCGCTTGTCGGTTCGTAGAAGCGCAGGAGTAGTTTTATGAGTGTACTTTTGCCAGCACCGTTTTCGCCCACCAGCGCTACGTGCTCGCCAGGCTCCACGGTGAAAGATAGATTGTGAAATACCGCCCGCTTTTTGCCGGGGTAGGTGAAAGAAACGTTCTCAAACACAATGCGTGGTGCGGTGTCGCGCGTCAGGGGAAGCGCATCAGCTATATCCGTAATGGTTTGTTTGCGTTCTAGCAGCTCAAAGAAATCCTCCGCAAACAGCAGCTGCTCCTGCATACGGCTGATGGAGCCAAAGACGGAGTTGAGCGCACCGCCCACGCGCAGTAATGCACCCGAGAGAAAGAAGTACCGGTCAAGCTGGATTGAGCCGAGTAGGAATTGTCGCAGAAGCACGACGGCCCCAATGGCCGTACCGCCCACTTCAAATATTTTGGTTGGGACTATGATGCGGCTGACACGTCGGAATGTTTGCTCCTGCGTATCGTAGAACTCATCATTCATGCGTTCTATCTTCTGTATGACGTAGCCACGCGCTTGCATGCTGCGTAGCTCCATGACATTGCGCGCTTGGCGGAGCATCCACTCAAGCCCCCAAAACATATGGCGGTTATCTCCCTTTATATCCCAGACAAACCACTGGAGTTTTTGCAGTTTGTTTTCGGCGATGAGGCTTGGCAGTAGAAAAAGTGCGAGAACCAATACCACCCACCAGCCAATTTGTGCTGCGACGACGGTGATAGCCGCAAACCGGACAAGTGAATAGCAGAAGTCCAGGACTGTCTCTGCCAGATTTGATAGTTGCCAGCTGTAGCCCGCACCGACTTTGTTGATCTGGTTGCGCACGGCCGGGTCGTCATAATCGGCAAGGTCAAGCCGTGACACGGCAGACTGAAAACCGGTCGTTGCCCAGCGCACCATTTTGAAATACACGAGCCGCCGCGTAGCGCTCATGAGCCAAAAGCCAAGTGCAATTGCGACCGCACACGCTATATCTACCCACAGCCAAAACCAAATATGTGACGTTGAGCCGCCGGTGATGTATCTGGCAAGGAGACTGCCGAGCTTGGCGGTCGCGTACATCGACATCAGCGAGCCAGCAATCTCAAGGAGCGCGCCCACCGCAAAGGCGATAACTGCCATTGGACGCTGCTGCCAGGTCAGCATCAGTACGCGCCGGCCGGTGCGAAAGGCATGACGGGGTTTTTCTGTGCTGCCGTTTGTGTCGTTTTGCTCGTTATCGTTTTCCATATATTTCCTTATCTACTGAAAAGGATGAACCCTTAACAGATGAAATCTCTTGCATTACTCCTCTATGAAGCCTCCGCTTTGGTGTGCCCATAGTTTGGCGTAGGTGCCTTTTTGTGCAAGTAGCTCAGCATGAGTGCCTGCTTCTTGTATGCGACCATCGTCGAGTACGATGATTCTGTCCATATGGCGTAAGGTCGACAGGCGATGTGCTATGGCGATGACGGTTTTATGTTCCCACATGTTTTCTAGGGCTTTTTGGATATAGCGTTCGCTTTCGCTATCGAGTGAGCTGGTTGCTTCGTCGAGCACGAGTATAGGTGCATCCTTCAGGATGGCGCGGGCTATAGAAATTCGCTGCCTTTGACCGCCGCTCAGCTTCACGCCACGTTCTCCCACGAGCGTGTTGTATCCATCGGGCAGCTTTTCGATGAACTCGTTGGCCTCGGCCTGAGTGGCCGCGGCGATGATTGACTTCTTTGTTACGTCCGTGGTTGAGCCGTACGAAATGTTATCGGCAATACTGCGGTGAAATAGCGTGGTATCTTGGGGCACGAATGCAATTGAAGATGCAACGGTTTCACCTGATATTGGGTTGCCATCGAAGTAAAATGTGTCTTTTTTCACTTCATAGTAATCCAGCAGTAGTTTTGTAAGCGTACTTTTGCCGCTGCCGCTACGGCCAACAATGCCGAGTTTTTCTCCCTGCCGAAGCCGCAGTGAAATGTCGTGCAGGACTACGGCATCGGGGTTGTCTGGGTAGGCAAAAGAAAGATTGCGAATCTCAAATGTGTCTTGCAGCGAGGTGGTCACGGCAGGTTTGGGCTGGCCCTCCGACGTAACTATACGATTGCCAAATAAGTACGTGTGCGCCTCGTCGGTTTTGGCCATGGTGAGGCCAAACTGGGAGATGTTCCACACTGCATCCCAAACGGTTGTCGTGAAAATGAGAGCAGCTGAGAGTATGGTCGTAAAGTCTGCAAGGGTGATGCTACCGTGCAGGAAAAACAGCAGGTTCATGAGGATGACAGCAGGCCATATGAGGTCTCGCACGAATACCGACATCGAGCCCCAGAAGATGATGATCCATAGCACGGCTTGCCGGCTTGCGCCGACGGTTTTTTGCTGCTGCGCGTGGATGGCAGCAATTTCATGCCGTTCGGTACGGAATGCTTTGACGCTGGTAAAGTTCGCTATTGCATCGATGATATGGCCATTTTTGGTTGCACCAATATCCGTCTCAACTTTTTGGTACCGCATACTTTTGCGAAGTGTGTAACGACCAACCAGTACCATGCAAGCAAGGCCGGTTGCAAAAATGACCCCCGTCTGCCAGTTTATGGAAGCCAAGATGATGAACACGGCCAGAATATTTATGAACGAGCTACTATAGTTGAAACTAACCTGGTCAAACAATGTGTGAAACTCGCTTCGGAGCGTCGAGATGTACGAAGAAACCTTACCAGTAAACTTGTCGACAAAGTAGGGGTAGGGCTGGTTTATGACCGCCTTAAACAGGTGCGTTTCGTAGGCAAAGCTAATGGGGTTCACGAAGTGTCGGTACGCAAATTCACCGAGTCTCCAGGTCATGCTGTGGCCGGTGCTGCAGGCGACGAGCAGCCACGCATAGAGCCAAGCATCGTGTGTATTCAGCGGTTGTTGCCCAAGTGCGCCAATGAGCTTACCGATGAACACGGGCATGAGCGCCAACAGCCCAGCCGAGAACATGAGCGTGCCAATGGTGAGGATGAGTCCAAAGCGGTAGGGCCGACAGAATGCCAGCAATGAGCGGAGCGATATGAGGCTAGTGCGAGCCGGTTTACTCATCTATAAACCCCCCGCTTTGGTGCGCCCATAGTTTGGCATAGGTGCCGCCACGTCTGAGAAGTTCTTTGTGGGTGCCTTCCTCGGCGATGTGGCCTTCCTCGAGCACAATGATGCGATCCATTTTTTGAATGGTCGAAAGCCGGTGGGCGATGACTATAGCGGTGCGGCCTTCCATGAGCTTCCACAGGGCGTCCTGAATGAGCACTTCGCTTTCGCTGTCGAGCGCTGAGGTTGCTTCGTCCAGTACGAGTATGGGTGCGTCTTTTAGCATGGCCCGCGCAATAGCAATCCGCTGGCGCTGCCCGCCGCTTAGCTTTACACCGCGTTCGCCCACGAGCGTATCGTAGCGAGCCGGTAGGGTGCGTATGAAATCATGAGCGTGGGCATGCTTGGCAGCACGTTTCACAGCTGCATCATCTGCGGCAAGGTCGCCGTACGCAATGTTTTCGCGGATACTGCGGTGAAAGAGCAGGGGTTCTTGTGGAACGTAGGCAATGACGCCGTGCAGGTCTTCCTGCGTGACCTGTGATATGTCTTGGCCGTCTATGGTAATAGCGCCGTCTTGTATGTTTGAAAAGCGCAGCAGCAGGCGAGTAAACGTGGTTTTTCCAGAACCGCTGTGCCCAACAAGACCGATTTTTTCACCAGGCTCTATAGACAAGTTGAATGACTCAAACAGCGCATCGTCGGCGCCACTGTGTATGAATGTGACATCCCGGAACTGTATAGCGCCACTATTGGCGGCAAGCGGTTCTGGCACCCGAGGGTCTTTGACGCTTGGTTCTTGCGTGAGCTTTGTGGCCATTTCCTGTGCGTCGCTGAGCGCGCGGTTGTACGACCGGAGCGTGGCATTGCCGAACTCAAACAGCTGCTCTGCAATGGTTGCGGTGTAGCTAAATATTAAGAAGGCGGTGCCGATATCTGCATGGTTTTTCACCACAGAAATCACGGCAATAACAAGCGAACCGCCTATGATAGACCGGTTCATTACTCCCATGACGTTCATCTGCTGCTGATGTGCTCTCGCAAAGCGGCGAACGAAGTGGCGCGTGGTGCCGGTGGCCTCGTGAAACCGTTTGATTTCATAGTCACGCCGCGCAAAACTTTTTATGACGCCTATGTTTGTGATGGCATCGGCTAGTTGCCCG
>JAKPIL010000197.1 GCA_029549845.1 bacterium | reverse complement strand
GAAATAAGCTGCTGAAACAAAATATTGGCTTCGTCTACTAAAAGAATTGGGTGATTCCAGTGAAGAAATTCTTATGCTCCTCGAGGAAGTACAGGGAATACTAATGACGCTACAAAAGATTGTAAATACGCTCAATAGCGCCCCTGAAAACGGCAAACCGAAAACGCAAGGTAAACTGAAAACGGAAAACCGGAAAACATGAATATGCTACCTCAAGCTCTTGAAGACTTAATTGAGGCACTGGGTAATTTACCGGGAGTGGGTTCACGCACGGCCGAGCGGTATGCCTACTTTTTGGTACGGCGCGACCCCTCCAAAACCGCTCAGATCGCAGATGCACTGTCCAAACTGCACGGCGGCGTAAAATACTGCCCGAAAACGTTCGCCCTCATCGACGCTACTGAAGATATTTCTCCGCTGTACAGCGACCCCAAGCGTGACAAGACCCTTGTGGCGGTGGTGGCCGAACCGCTTGATATAGTTTCGCTGGAGAAAACGGCAGCGTTTCGAGGAACATACCATGTTCTTGGCGGTCTCGTTTCGCCCATAGACGGCGTCACGCCAGACCAACTACACATCGCGGAGCTCATACAGCGCATAGAGGAAGATAGCGTTGCAGAGATTATCCTTGCGACCAACGCCAGTGTTGAAGGCGAATCGACCGCGCTGTATATTCAGCAGCAAATTGGCGACCGAGACGTAAAAATCACGCGTCTCGCCCGTGGCCTACCCATAGGTGTCGACCTCGAATATGCCGACCAAATCACACTCAGCCGCGCCCTCGAAGGCAGGCAGCTCCTCTAGCCGGCGATATGTTCAAACCTAGGCAGTGTGGCATCTTGCCAGACGACCGTTTCAAGCCAAATACTAAGATCACGCGCAAATAATATATCTGGCGCGTTCACGGGATTATAGATTACCTCAATGTTAAGCGTCACTTCATCGAACGCCAAATGCAGCACCGTGTACACGCCACCCTTGTAGTGCCGCCATGTTGAACCGTGCGCTACAATATCTGTCGCTTCGGCCAAAACTTCTCGTAACTCACGTATGCTTTTTATGCCGCTCATGCCTACAGCATACCATACGCGTTTTGAGTCTGCGTCCTACCGAAGTACAATAAGGGGTATGCAAAATAAAATCCAAGAAGCAATCACAGCCGCGCAAAGAATCGTAGTCGTGCAGGCCGACAACCCAGATGCCGACTCACTCGGTAGCGCACTTGCGCTCGAGCACATCCTGGGAGACCTCGGCAAAGACGTTGCACTCTACTGTGGCGTCAATGTGCCAGAGTACCTCCGCTACCTCAGCGGCTGGGACAGGGTGCTCGACAGTCTGCCGAGCCAGTTCGACCTTAGCATCATCGTAGATGCCAGCACGTATACGTTGCTCGATAAGCTTGAGAAAAGCGGGCAAATGGGATGGCTGAAGTCGAAACCGTGCATTGTGCTCGACCACCACGCAACCGTTGAGAAAAAAATCGACTTTACCGACCTGCAAATTGTTGACGAACATGTTGCTTCCACCGGGGAATTGATTTTTCATCTGAGCACTTCACTTGGTTGGAATGTTTCTGCTGAAGCAGCCGAGCACATCATGAGCTCAATTTTGGGCGACACGCAAGGCCTTATGAACGACTTAACCACCGCAGGAACCTACCGTGTCATGGCAGACCTGACCGACAAAGGTGCAAACCGCCCACGCCTAGA
>JAKPIL010000164.1 GCA_029549845.1 bacterium | reverse complement strand
CGTGATCTCACCAAATATTTCGCCGATTTTGTACGACAGTTTTTTGGGGTCATTCTCGGCGTTTTTGAATGACCTGAGGTAAGGGAAAAGATCGTGATTTACAAAGTTCATCAGGTCATCGCCGGTCATCTGAGCTGAGATATCTGGCGATCCATCGGTTTTCTTTGGCGCTGCCCAAGTATCCCACTGATATTCGGGCTTAAAGAGTGGCTGGTACGCGGTTTGGTGAAGTGTTGCCTCATCCTTACGTACATCTTCAAGGTCGTCGAGATACTTCAAAAACAAGACCCATGACATCTGTGCCATGTAGTCATTCGCCCCATTTGTCCCAGCATCCTCAAACAAGATGTTGTCGATACGTTTGAATTCGTTGCGTATGTCGGTCATTACTAATCCTCGATTTCTAGTTTGTAATCCGCAGCGATCATCCATTTTTCGTTCTGGCGAAAGGCGGGGATGGTTTGGCGGGCTGCGCGGTTGGCGGCAGAATTGCCTGGCACATTGTTTTCTTTTGCCCACAGCGAAACCGTGATAACCTTTGGCTTAGTCAATAGCGTGATGCGCTTATGCAGTGACTCTATGAGAAGCAGCGCGAACAAATCAGTAAAACCATCGTATTTCTGTGAACGACGATATTCATCAAACAGTGGATAATAATCCGTGAGCTTGCTTTTATTTTGAATAATGATCGGTGGATATCCTGCCAGCATGAGCTGCTGGTTTATCAGTACGCGTCCGATTCGACCATTGCCGTCAACGAATGGATGGATAGTTTCGAACTCGGCATGAAAAAAAGCAATTTTGTCGAGGAAATATGATGCATCGTCAGACCGATACTTGGCGATCAGCTCGCTCATCAAACTATGCACAAAATCTGGATTTGCGCCAACATGTACCCCTATTCGTACCCATTCTTTGCCCATGCGGAACCGTCCTGCAACGTTCTCTTGAATATGAGTGAGTAATACTTTGTGCATTGCGAGTATAGACTCGTAAGACAGTTGCCCGTCTGGGTGCTGAAGTAACTCAACGGTGACCTTTGCAAGATTCTTCGCTTCGTATACCTCACGAATATCGCGGTCTTTGGTAATTTTATCTCGCAGTAATATATCTTCAGTGTCTTCGAGTGTGAGCGTAGAGTTTTCGATGGCGTTTGAGTTGTAGACCATCTCGGGGATCTCGGCCAGTGATATCTCGCTTAGAGCATCTTTTTGTAGACGAAGCAGCCCATCGTAGATGAGCATCAAGTTGGCTATCTTATCTTTTGTTACCTGATTTATCATACATGTATTATAGCATACTTTACGTGAAAATAGGTAGTTTAATCGTACTTTTCACGCAAAGTCAGGATTTTATACTAAAAAATTCATTGTTCGCAATGATAATATGGTCGCGCAGTGTGATGCCCAATAGCCTGCCAGCATCTGCTAACCTGGATGTAACCTCTAAATCAGCTTTGCTGGGTTCTAAGTTTCCGCTGGGGTGATTGTGGGCGACGACGATGCATGCGGCACGGTCTGTGATGGCATCGGCAAACACTTCACGGGGGTGAACGAGGCTAGCCGTGAGCGTGCCGATGGTTATGACTCGCTTGGCGATGAGTCTATTGGCGCCGTCAAGGGTAAGACACACGAAGTATTCCTGCTTTTTATTACGTATGAATGCTAGCTCACGTACGGCCGCCTCCGGCGAGTCTATAATCGGCCGGTCAGTGACTTCAAACTGCCGACGCCACAACTCAAAGCTTGCCATTATAAGCGTGGCCTTGGCCGCGCCGAGGCCGGTAATGTTCACTAAATCATCGTACGTTAGCAGGCTGCCCTTTTCGTTTATGAGTGTGTGTACTCTTTTGGCGATGGCCGTGACATCTGCTTGTGCTGTGCCGCTGCCAATCATAGCCATCAGTAGCTCATAATCTGATAATATAGCTGCACCCTTTGCTTGCAGCTTCTCTCTTGGCCGCTCGTCCGTAGGCCTATCCAGTATGCTCATAGTAGTATGGTACACCTCATGACATTCGAGAGAAATTGCTTTTGGTTTTTGGCATATCATGGGTGTACGCGTACGTAACCCGATTTCTGTAATGTTTCTCTCAGAAAAACGTAGGGGTTTTGGTGTAGTGTGGATGTAGCGCGTTTGAAACATAGAAGCCGAAACGCAAGTAAACTAACATCGTCGAAAGGACTCGCACCATGAAACGATTACCACACATCAAATCACTCAAGAGGCTACGTATTCTCAGCCGACCCGTGCAAGTTGCCGATATCTCCGCCGAGCTCGAAAGTGACCTCTACACCGATACGTGGCTCTTCCAGGCCGAAAAAATCCAGGCCAAACGCCACCGCCGCTTCCGCCAGCAACTCGCCAACTAAGGCCTACCGCAAGACATCTATAACAAGAGGGGTGGAGTCGTCCCAGAGTGTGTCGATATAGAGCATTGGTCTACTGGTTTCATTTGGGATTGCAAAATTGAGCTGGCCGGTGGCAGATTGGCCGGGCTTGAGATCTTGGCTGGCGAGTGGTTTTGTGAGAACGCTGCTGGGATATAGAGTAGCGTAGTCACCATCGGTGCTACGAACGTATAACTGGCTGACAGGTATGAGATGTTGCGTTTTACTGGTCTTGTTAGTGATGGTCAAGTCCATGACCAGAAGGGTCTTGCCCGGCTCGAGCGGAAAGGCTTTGTCTGCGTCGGTTCGTGTACCGATGTTGCTCGCTCGCGCAGTTACGGCGAAATTGCGAGCCGTCTGCAGCGATGTGCTAGCGGCGGTGTTTGCAACGGTAGTAGCGTTACGACTGACTTCTTCATAGCGGTGGTTGGTAAACTGCACCCAGAAAAGGGTGTTTACAATTAGTATGGCCACTACGGCTGATACCAGCACTCCAAAAAGCAGGCTGTTTTCGTCGCGGAACTTTTTGAAGTGACGGTACTCTCGCTTGAGCTCTTTTGCCTCGTCGTCAAGAGTATCTCCGAGTTTCTCGAGCGGTGTTGATGGTTTTTTCTTGGTCATACCTTCCCTTTCTTGGTGTATTGACGCGTATTTCATGGCTTACTTGCTACGGCTTTGCTGGGTCATAATATCCAACACGATAAGGGGTAAATGAAGTGTAGGCATTCTGCATCGTAAGCGTTTTGTGTGCGTGGCTTCCAACACCACTTACGTTCGCACCTGCTAAGTAGGCCGCCATGTCTTTTGCTCCACAAAACGCGCTTACAGCAGCACTCCCTGGGAGGAGATTTACTGCTCTCTGCGGTATATGATACCCACTATTAAATGTGGTGATGTTGTAGACCGATTTGTCGCCTGAGTTTGATATGGACGTGTTATATCCCCAGCAGTTTGCAGCAGTATTGTGCGTATTCAGCTGAGCGGCGCTATAACACGGCGACCTTCCACCGCAGTAAGTAGCAGCATTAACGGTAATACTTGCAGTATTACTTGTTGTGGTGCCACCCGCATTTGCGCACGAGAGAGTGAAGGTGTACGTCCCGGCGGTTGTGAGTGTGACGGCCTGTGATCCTCCGCCGACTGCCTTGCTGCCGCTCCATCCCGTACCACCAGCAGTGCATGAGGTGGGGTTATTGCCGGTTGCCCATGTGACGGTAGTGCTGCCGCCCGCAGTAATTGTACTCGGTGAGACCGACACCGAAACATTCGGTTTTGCAATGACAGTGATGCTTACGGATTTAGATCCGGAGCCTGCGCTGTTGCTGCACGAGAGAGTGAAGGTGTACGTCCCGGCGGTT
>JAKPIL010000161.1 GCA_029549845.1 bacterium | reverse complement strand
GGCTCACTTCGCTAGAGCGGTGTGTTGTCGAGTGATTTCCATAAGTAGCGGCAGGCGGTACTGCGGTACGGCGTCCACCGCTCGGCGAAAGCCGCGGCTTGTTTGGGTGTTGGTTTTTCTGGCAAGTCATACAGCCGCATGATGGCGTTTTGAAGCCCTAGATCATCAGGCGCAAACACATCTGGCCGCGCCAGGGTGAATATGAGGAACATTTGCGCCGTCCACCGACCAATGCCGACCACTCCGGTCAGTTCGGCGATGACCGCTTCATCGTCCAGCGTATCGAGGTGCGCAAATACCGCCGGATTATCGACGAAATGCCGCGCCAGGTCACGGAGGTAGCGTTGCTTTTGCCCTGACAGGCCAATCTGCTTGCACTGCTCGTCAATGAGGCTGAGCACACGTACAGGATCAAGTGCGGTTGCTGCCTGAAGCCGCTCAAATATCGTATCACTCGCCTTGACCGATAGTTGCTGGCTCACGATGGACTCGGCCAGGCTATAGAAATACTCGCCCGCCACAACCGCCTCGAGCGGCCCGTACTCCTTCACGACAGCACCAAGCACCGGGTCGCGGTTAATCAGCTCTAAGTCTGCCTTATTTAGTTTCCTCGTCATGGCCGCAAGTATAGCACAGCCAACATAGGCACCCTGAAACTACAGGCGAGTGCTGCCTTACGGGCGAGTAAACCAAAAACACAGCATGACCACACCGCACGCATCTGTCTAATGTAGCTTTTGCTCTGCGCCAAGCATGGCGATGAGCTTGTCTTGGCGCCGTCTGCGCGTTTCTTCGGTCTTTGCGGTTTGCAGTCGCCAGGCGATGGCGTAGGTGTTTGTTTTATTGAGTGTCGCAAAGAATTTCTCTGCAACGGGGTGTTTCTTTAGCTCGGCAAAAAAATCAGGGGGAACGACCATTTCACTCGGTGCATCGTATGCTGCAGCCCATCGACCATCCTCTTTTGCTCGTTCAACTTCCCGTATGCCAGCTGTGGTCATACAACCTTGCTCGGTAAGTCGCGCTACGTGTTCGATGTTGCGTTTTGACCACATGCTCTTGGCGCGTCGGGGTGTGAATTTCTGCAAAAAGGAATCTTCATCGTAACTTTTCTTTTGCCCATCTATCCAGCCGTAACACAGCGCTTCATCAAGTGCTTCCGCATAGGTCACGGTAGGGAAGCCGGACCCTTTTTTATACAGTTGCAGCCACACGCCATCTACGCTGGCATGATTTTCATCCAGCCAGTGCCGCCACTCAGCCGAATCCTTAAACGCGATGATGTTGTAATCTGGCTTCACACTATCATCATAGCAAAAAGCTTCTTTTCGAGATATGTAGCAACGAACATAAGGCGATCCTGCAAGAACGGGGCGTCGGGGTTCTTACGGCGTGAGCGGCTCATAGTGCCAGTGCCAAGGCTCATACATCATGCCTAGCCCGTTATTTTTCGGGTACGATTCATAAAAGCCAAATTGCTGAGCATGTCGTTGAAGCCAAGTGTACTCGGCTGTCGTAGCAAACACATCACTTGCAAGCTCGTCCCTTGTTTTAAAATCTATAGCTTGTCGTTGGGTGCAAACATGCTCGCTGTAGTCAGGGAAACAAACCCGCTGTATGGTTTTGTTGAAATCAAACGCGTAGATTCGCTCTAGTATGTCGAAAAATATAAATACTTGCCTTGCCGGCGAACGATGGCCAAAAAGAACCAACAGATCCTTGTCTATATCTTCTCGCATTGCTGAGTTTAACTGCAGGTAGGCTTCGTAGGCGTTTTTCGGCAGATATTGGCACGGAATTGTCTGTGGCCGACTGTCAACCTCATATGTTTGTCCAGCTATGGCGACAATATCACTTGGGCTATCTTTTGCACCGAGGAAGGGAAGTTTATAGTCTATGTCTTTCGGGTTGATTGCGAGCCATTTTTTCATAATGGCAACTTCTTCGTCTGTAAAAAGCTCATAAAAACTAGTAAAATCGATGATTGCGAACTTTTCATTTTCCGCTTGTTCGGCTCTGCCTTTCACGACTAGTGATGTAATGAGCTTCTCTTCTTCGCTTGTAAAATCCCATATCTGCTTATCTTGCATGTGCTAACTATATCAGGTGAAATGTGCGAGCGCGATTCTTTATTTCGTTCATGTTGCTCGCCAAGCAAAAACAGATGCCTAATGCACTTCAAGTCACCAAGAGATACACTTAAATAGGCTCAGGATGCATAATCTATTAGGACACGTTATGTACGAAGGCTTTCCATATTACATACGAATGACAATTTTGCCTTTGGCTTTGCCGGATTCTGAGTAGGCAAGAGCATCTTTGACTGATTCAAGTGGATAGACTTTATCTACCACCGGTCTCAGTTTTTGGCTCTCGAACAGCTTGGTAAGCTTTGCGAGCTGTGCGCCGCTCGGTTTCATGAAGAAGAACGAGTATTTCACCCCGAGTTTCTTGGCTTTTTGATTCGTTCTAAAGCTCATGGCTGTAAACACGAGTTTCAGTAGTGCGCCAAGCTGCATTTCGTCTGCCATGTCTGCATCTGGTGTGCCGTTTACTGATATCACCTGGCCGCCAGGCTTTAGAACCGTGAGAGATTTTTGAAGCGTCTCGCCGCCTCTCGTGTCGAGTACTACATCATAGTCGCTGAGAATAGTGCTGAAATCTTCGGTTCGGTAGTCAATCACCTGGTCGGCACCGTATTTCTTCACAGTGTCAGAGTCGGCCGCACTCGCAGTTGTTGCGACAAAGGTACCTAGATACTCGGCAAGCTGTATGGCGATTGAACCAACGCCGCCAGCGCCTCCGTGAATTAGAACTTTTTGCCCTTTTTGCACATGTGCCTTCTCCACCAATATTTGCCAGGCAGTGAGCGCAACAAGGGGCAATGAGGCGGCTTCGTTCATGGAGAGGTTATGGGGCTTCTGCGAAACACTGTCTTGATGAATCGCGATGTAATCGGCAAAACTGCCGATTCGCATCGTGTCGGTACGTGCATATACTTCGTCACCAACTCTTACGCTTTTCACGCGTGATCCGACGGCAACAACAACGCCCGCAAAATCGTTCCCTAGCATCAGGGGGAATTTGTAGGGGAGCACCTGCTTTAGTTTGCCATCACGAATACGTATATCTAACGGATTGACACCCGCAGCCTTCACCTGAACTAGCACATCATTGTCACCGATCGTAGGGACGGGCAATTCACCGACTTGAACAACGGTATTGTCACCGTACTTGTTAATATACGCTGCTCGCATTGTGCTTGGGATTTTACTCATACAGTAAGCATACCAGCAATCCTGCCGGCGGGTCATTAACTCAGCCTTCGACCGCTACAGCAAAGCCGCCGTAGGCCATCTTCTTCATATCTATGGGCATGACAAAGTCACTTTGCTCACTATATGCCGCACCCATCTCTTCCATGACTTTTTTGTTGACTTCGTCTCGGTGCTCTTTGGACTCAAAGACAATGAAAGAAAACCATACATTTTCATCGTCACTCGTGCCGGCCATTTCTGTAAAAGCTCGTGATTTTTCGTCACCCATTTCCTGCGGCTTTAGGTCATCGCCTCGGCACTCGAAGTACTGTAACGCGCCGTGCCTCATCCATGCATCTCGCCCTTCCTCTGCCATTTTCTGGTATTCCGCCTCTTTGCCTTTTGGTACGACCAGTACAAATCCATCGACATATTTTGCCATTTTTGTTCACCCTTCTTCATTAAAGACGCTATCTACCTTCCAGTATAATTTTACCGTGCCAGCTCTTGCTTTGTCTGTAAAATTTCCTCCAGAATGGCGGAAGGGGTAGGGCAGTACCCACGAAGGCTACATCATTGCGTATGTTGTCGTGGAAATAGTAAAAACCCCACTGTGCGTGAGGCTTTTACGGTGGTGAGCGCTAGCGTACTGCTACGCTCCCATGGGCTAACGGTTTAGTAGGCCTTTTTAACGCCTGCTTCTACTGCTTTTTCGGCATTTTCTTTAGACATCATGGCGCAAACAGTTGTTCCGCATTTTTCATGCTTGCCCTTGGCCATAAAACCACCCTTAGCAGTTTGGTGCATCTCAGCGTTTGATAGTTCAACACCTTTTTCCTTACACTTCACGCAGTATCCTGTGACCATTGTATCCCCTCTCGTTACTTGCTACCGGGTAGCATATTAAATAGTAAATCGTCTGCATAGTATACCCTAATCTGCACGAAACAAAACACTAAAATACCCAACCTGACGTATTTGCGCACTATCAGTCGAGTTGTGGCGCCACTGGCTATGTATAGCAAAATAATATGCAGTATCTAATAAATTGGGCGCTGAATAAACTACCTCGGGCGATTTGAGTTTCTTATAACTGGTTTCTATTCGAGTCGTATTCTACGGTCCATTCGATACCGTACTTATCTCTGAACATGGCAAAATACGTGCCCCAAGGACTCTCGGACATAGGCATTTCCACTGCACCTCCTTCGGAGAGGCCCTTGAATAGCTTGTCGGCTTCTTCTTTCGTTTCTGCACTAACTGCTATCTTTGACCTGTTTTCGTTTTCGCTGACAGGACCCATGCTTTCAGGAACGTCATTGGCTATTAAAACGTTATCGCCGATTGGCAGAATAATCCTCATGATTTTATTGGCATCTTTCTCGGGGATAGGGAAGTCAGAGCTTTCTAGATCTTTGAAGCGCACGACCGATGCGAACTTGCCGCCGAATACCGATTTGTAAAACGTGAAGGCTTCTTCGGCGTTCCCATTGAAGTTAATGTAGGGATTAATAGTTGCCATGTAGAGCGTCTCCCTTGCTATGGGTTAGTTTCATTTCTATTTTAGCAAATATACTCTGGCAGGACATTTTTGATTGGACCAGAATTCATTTATTGTGGTCGGTTTGTCTATGGGTTAAGATGGCTGTGTAAACTGCCAGAGCTGTATAGGATTACCCTCTGGGTCGGACAGCGAAGCAAACGTGCCGTTTGGGTACTCGGTGTCGTCTTTTGTAACCTCAACGCCATTTGCACGTAGCTGCTCGCACATTGCGTCCATATCCGCTACGCGAAAATTCAGGCACAGATTTGCACTGCTGGTAAAAAGCTCCGAGCTCGCTTCGGTAGGTGCAAAGATAGTTGGTCCCGCTTGCTGCTCCCAGACGGCGGCGTCGTAACTCTGAGGAGGAAGCGTTATGCCTAAATTCTTTTCGTACCACGCACTCAGAGCAGCCGGGTCGGAAGCTTTGAACAAAACCCCACCGAGACCTAATACTGTATGCATATTCCTCCTTAGTTTTATGACTATTAGAGCTGTTTTGATAATACCATGTCGGTAGGCATACACCGAGTTGTTTGCCTGTGCGCTATCAAACCATTGTTTGTCAGCACACCGTATCTAATAGATATAGTTCTGAGGTGTGGTCGAGCTTGGGGTAACGAATTGCGGTATGATCATCCGAACTAACTATTGACACTTTACAAACAGTAAAGTACTATGTATTCAGTAAAGTAAATAAGGATTCCTATGAATAATACCATTTCGCATAAGGAAGCTGCCCAGGCAGTTAAGCAGATCAATGACGTTCAAGCCGATATCAATAGACACAGTGCCAAAGAGTACATGCCTTGGATTGGCTGGGGGTTATTTACTATGCTGCTGTATCCGCCCTTTGATTACTTTGATCAAAATAAGTGGAGCATTGTTGTGGGTGTTGTCGCCATTGTTGGCGCGATATTGACAGATAGGTATATCCGTACGAGGCAGTCGAAAGTGAAAAGAGAAAAGAAGACGTCACCTCTGGCGTGGGTAATTTATATGCTATTGATTCTTATGGGCAATGTATTTGCTTTTACCGCGCACTCCCAATTTGCCTATGCCTGGACTATAACAGGATTCGCAATCGGGTTGCCGACTATTTTGTACGGGTTGTGGTTAAAAAGTCAAAATTGATATGGACAGGTCATACCAGCAGCTAGACACCCTACTGCATCAACCCGCACGACTTTCAATAATGGCTGCGCTAGCTGCGGCTCAAGAAGTTGAGTTTGCCGTGCTAAAAGATACTATTAACATCAGTGATAGCTTGCTCTCGCGCTACATAGGAATGCTTGAGGATGCTAAATACATCCATGTCCGTAAAGGCCATGTCGGTAAGCGCCCTCGAACATGGCTCTCGCTGACAGCTACAGGGCGCAAAGCGTTTAGTGAATATGTAGAAACACTACGCAAAATTGTCGGTCATAATATCGGCAGCGCATGAGGTTATCCTTCGACAACCACAGCGAATCCACCATAAACCATCCTCTTCGTATTTGTAAAATATAGTCCAGAATGCTTGAGTTAACACTTACCTACCTATTGAAATAGGTAGTAATAAATAGTATTATAATCATAATACAACCAGGCAATTAACTCCGATGAAGGCATCTCATGCGATACACGAAAGACCATAAACAGCAGACACGTACACGTATCATCGATACGGCGGCGAAGCTGTTCAAAGAAGAAGGCATCAATGCTGTCGGCATAGCGGCGATTATGAAGTCCGCTGGTCTCACCAATGGCGCATTTTATGCGCATTTCTCGTCCAAGCAAGCACTGGTGGAGGCGGTGATCGTCGAAGAGTTGAAACACCAGCTAATGACATTTGAGAGTGTCCCCCACGACAAGGCTGGGCTCGAGTTCATCATCAACACATACCTTTCGGCAGAGCATCGCATAGACTGCGCAAGTGGCTGTCCTTCGGCTGCGCTTATCGGCGATATCAGCAGGTTGCACAGTGACGCCAAAGCTATCTATATGCATAGCTTAACTGGCGTGACGGACGAGATCAAAGACCGCATTGCACCTTCTCAGGTAGACAGCACCTATGCGTTATTTGGCCTATTACTTGGTACGTTACAGATGGCGCGGAGTGTATCGGACGAGTCGGTAGCTGAGGCTATCCTCGCTTCGGGGCGTCAGGCCGCACTGCGTCTCGCTGGCGCGGCTTAACTACGCTTTTTATGCTTGGGCATTTTGCCGGTACGGATGCCTTCTTTCAGTGCCGCTGGGTCATAAAAGGGCAGCACACCGTTATCATCCGTAGCCTGGAGATAATCAACCATAAGTTCTTGTCCTTCCTCGGACCGCGCGACGTCGAGGAAGCCGATGTGTTCTTCGCGTAGCCCATTTTCAAGCGTATTAGAACCGCCGAAATAGATGGCTCGTTTGATATGCTTCACTGAACGCTTCACTCGCCCGCCGAAATAGTCTGCGAGCTTGACCGCCTGCTCGACGACATCTTTCCTAGCGGCTACTTCGTCAACTGCACCATACTCCAGCGCTTCCTGAGCGGTTAGTGGTTTACCTTCAAGGATTGCCCTGAGCGAACGATGCGTACCGATTAGCCTAGTCAATCGCTGCGTACCGCCACCGCCTGGTAGGATGCCCAGCAGTACTTCTGGTTGTCCGATCACTGCATCGTCAGCGATGACGCGGAAATCACAGGCCCAGGCAAACTCCGCACCAAGTCCCATCGTCGAGCCATTTATTGCGGCGACATAGATCACGCCACTACGGTTCATCTTGAGAAATGTTTCGTGCATACGGTCCACCTGTACGCCGCCCCATAAAGGCGTAGCACGAGAGAGCGGATCAAGCGCCGCCAAGCCACTCATCTTGTGTGACACATCGATGATAGCCGCTGCGCCTCTACGCTTCACATTCGGCACATCCAGGCCGCCTACTTGTAACCAACGAACATCAGCATGGCTGACGAAACGATCGGGGTACTTACCGGTAAAGACAACCGCGTGAACATCCGGGTCATTTTCGGCGCTATCGACGAGCTCGTCGAGAAGCTTTGAGAACTTTAAGCCAAAAAGTTGATGTTTGCCCCCGTCTACTTTGACAAGCAGCGTGCCACCCCTATTCTCGATATCAAAAGATGGTTCGTTCTCGTCTAGTGGTTGCTTTGTCATTCCATTACCCTCACGGTTGATTGTTATATTATAGTCATAATACCATAGATTAGAAACGCACAAAAGACCCCGGGTGTTATTGCCGCGGGCGAGAAGGCTCTACTCCGAATTCCGATGCGCCCAGAGCTAGAGAACTACGATATATCAAATAAAAACCGACCAATGGTCGGTTTTTATTTGATGCGCCGTAAGTTACAAAGTAAAACGTTGCTTCTACGGCACTATCCAACTACGAATTAGATTCTCGGGCCTTGAAGCCTAGTAGGCTTTTGTTGCGCCATCTTTGACGGCTTTTTCGGCATTTTCTTTAGACATCAT
>JAKPIL010000154.1 GCA_029549845.1 bacterium | reverse complement strand
CACCAGGCGGTTGCCTGTATCGCCGTAAATGTTCATTTCTTTGGGGTACAGGTGTACGATAGTGAGCTGCATGGATGGTTGATGGTGGATGGTGGATGGTGAGGTGCTGTTTACTGCTTTTTTCATGCGTCTTCTCCTAGGCCAGAGTGCGTGCCCAGATACATACTGCGAATCTTCAGCATAGCGGTGTAGGTGCAGAACAAAATAGCCGGCGACTCGGGGAAAGCGGTTTTGTTGAAATTCTGCACATACAGCCCCAGATCTGGCTCGACACTATCCACCTGCACCATATCGTATTTCAGCCGGTTTGCCATATCGAACCCGCGTGCGCCACCGCACAAAACCTCGCCGTCAATCGCCGAGAAGTCAACATCCCACAGCCATGACACGTCTCGGCCGTCTGGGTAATCATCATTTATGGCTATGCCGACCGTGGCGTATTCCTTAAGCTCGAGCATGCGGAGTGCCTGGGTGAAACCGCCGGGGTTTTTCACGAGCTGCAGCGTAAGCTTGCCGCCACCCGGCAGGTCAATCACTTCACCGCGGCCAAAGGCTGGCTCAACGGTCAAGATTGCTTCGGCCAGCTTTCCCGTATCGGGTGCGGACACAACCTGGTACAGCACAGAGAGCGCCGCCGCGAGGTTCAGTGCGTTATGACCACCTTGCAGCTGATACGGGTAGCGGTGCGGCGTGCCGGCTATCCGCAGTGAAACCGACGCCTCATCGTAACCCGTGAGCTCAACCGCAGGCGTCCCAGCCAGTGCATACTGTGCTGATTCTGCGTGATACAGCTGGTCATCGGTCAAAAACTCTGCCTGCAACTCTTCGCTGTGCGCAAACCACACCTTTTTTACACCATCTGCGATTGTTATGATATCGACCCGCTCATCATTGGCGTTCAGCACGACAAAGTCGGTCGCCGAACTGGCGAGCTTCTGCAGGAGTTTGAGTGTTGTATCTATTTCGCCAAACCGGTCCATCTGGTCGCGCATGACGTTTAGCACCAGCACGCCGTTTGGGCGAACCTGTTGCACAAAATGCACAGCGTGCGCCTCGTCTTGCTCAAAAACAGCGATGTCGTACGCCAGTTTCCCGCTCCAGCTGGCTTTATCTACCACCGCACTAATGATACCGCGCACAAAGTTACTACCCGTAGGGTTTGTGAGCACACGTAACCCCTGTGACTCCAGCAGCTTCGTAATGAGTTTCGTAGTGGTAGTTTTGCCATTTGTACCAGATACCACTATCACCCCCCGCGGCAACTGCGCCAGCATACCGGAAAGATATGAGCCATCAAGCTTCTCGACCACAAGCCCGGGAAGAGCCGAACCGGTCCGACCACTCAGCCGCAGCGCAGTGAAAACACTTTTACCAATGATAGTGCTAGGTATATTCATCACGGTACTTAGTATAGCTTATGCAAGTTCAACCAGGGCGGAGTCTTTGTAGGCTTTGCCGCGACGTAGGAGTAGGCGGCCACCGGTAAATAGTCCGGGATTGAGATTTTCATCTGAGACTTTCACCCCATTTACAGAAATAGCATTGCCCTGAAGCAAGCGGCGGGCTTCGCCGTTACTGCTGGCCAGGCCGGCTTCGACCAGTGCTGCCAGTACCGAACCTTCTGCGGTTGTCTGTACACTGGGGATTTCTGCCCGCAGCGCTGCGACCGTCTGTTCATCTGCCTCGCCTACTGATGCATCACCCACCAGACATGCGGTGACCTTCTGGGCTGTCTGGAGGGCGTCTTCGCCGTGGACTATGCGGGTGACCTCCTCGGCCAGGCGCGTTTGGGCATAGCGCGCGCCCGGGTTTTCTGCGTGCTGAGCCGTAATGGCATCGACCTCGTCCTTTGAAAGCAACGTGTATATCTTTATATAATCTTCTACGCCGGCATCGTCGCAGTTTATCCAGAACTGGTAGAAAGCCGTGGGGGTGGTTTTGGCTGGGTCAAGCCAGACGGCACCACCTTCGCTTTTACCAAACTTCACACCGGTGGATTTGTTGATAACAAGCGGGGCCGTCCATATGTGCGCCTCGCCACCAGCCACACGGCGAATGAGTTCTACGCCAGCTATGCAGTTTCCCCACTGGTCAGAGCCCGCTACCTGCAGGGTGGCACCCTTCTCTCGGTAGAGGTGCAGAAAGTCGTAGCCCTGTATAAGCGCATAGCTAAACTCGGCGTAGGATATGCCGTCGCCCTCTTCGGTCAGGCGGTCTTGCACAAACTGGCGGCCAAGCATTTGGCGCAAAGGCACATGCTTGCCCACCTCACGCAAGAATTCTAGGTAGCCAAACCCCTTAAACCAGTCGTAGTTATCGACTATTTCAAAGTCATATCCGGCAAAAATCTGTTGGTACTGGGCAGCTATCGCCGCTTTATTGTGGGCAATTTCGTCAAGCGTCTTGAGGTCCCGCTCCTGTTTTTTGCCATCTGGGTCGCCGATCATGCCGGTAGCACCACCTACGAGAAGAATAGCTCGGTGGCCGTGATCTATAAAATGCCGGATCATCATAGCGACGGCAAAGTTTCCTACCGTCATACTATCGGCACTGGGGTCAACACCCAAGTAAAAGGTAATCGGGGCGCCATCTAGCGTCGCAACGTCTTTGTAAGTTGTTTGGTTGGTAAACCCTCGCCAGGCGAGCTCTTCAGATAATGTCATGACCTACAGTATACAGAGTTGCCCCGCGAGAGTGAAGAAAGCGCCCAAGAAGAATGTGCATGCTCGGTTTTCGCATCTTGCGCTTGCCATACTCCATTCTCCATACTTCATGCTCCTCTTTTCTCACAATTTCGCTTGTGCTGTGAGCAGCAGAATTTGCTATACTGGATTCAGTTACGTAAGTGGAGTCTAACTTTGCATCTGTCTAAGAAAAAGCAACCAGCTGATCGCCCCCGGCGATCGCCTTCGAAGGGCAAGAATACTTTTGTGACCAAAAGTGGTAAAACCATAAAGGTAAACCGTAGCCTCGGCGACCGCATGAAGGCAAGCCGCGAAGCCAAAGCCCGCAGAAAAGCCGCCTACCTCAGTAGCCTGCCCGCTCAACCCTGGAAGCGCATGCTGTACCGAATGAGTCCAAAGCGAATCGTGAGGTATTGGTTTAGCCGTGAGGGCGCGCTCATGGCGCTCAAGATTACCGGTGTTGGGTTTGTGGTTATGTTCCTGCTGGTCGTGGGCGTTTTTGCCTACTTCCGTAAGGATCTACCCCAGATTAAGGACATTAGCGGCAATGCGTTTGGCGGAAGTATTACCTACTACGATAAAACTGGTAAAACAGTGCTGTTCCAAGATTACGACACCAAAAAACGTGTGCCCGTTGCCTCTGATAAAATAGCGGACTACATGAAAGAGGCTACCATAGCCATAGAAGACAAAAACTTCTATAAACACGGCGCGTTCGATACAAAAGGAATCATACGCGCCGCCGTAAACGACCTTAGAGGCTCAGGCGGTACCCAAGGTGGCTCAACCATCACCCAGCAGCTCGTCAAGATCAACGAGGACTGGGGCAATGACCGAACCATTAGCAGGAAGGTCAAGGAGCTCATACTGGCTGTAGAGCTGGAACGCGAATATAGCAAAGAAGATATATTGCTCGGTTATCTGAACATGGCTCCGTATGGCAATGTTGACTACGGCGTGGAGACCGCGGCCCAAGATTACTTTGGGGTGAGCGCAAAGGATTTGACATTGCCGCAAGCCGCAACGCTGGCTGCCATACCAAAAGCCCCGGGTGTGCTTTCGCCGTTTAGTAGCCCTACCTACAACCCAAGCCTTGCAACAAACTACTTCGATAGCGAGTCCCTCATTCACCGCAAAAATTACGTTCTCGACGTTATGCAGCAACAGGGGTACATTACGAAAAAAGAAGCCGATGAGGCAAAGAAGGTCGATATACTCGCCCAAGTAAAACAAATGCAGTCGCACTATGCCAACATAAAAGCACCCTATTTTGTCATGGCAGCACAAGATGAACTGCTGCGTTTATTTCCAAAATCTGTCGTGAAGCGCGGTGGATGGAAGGTGACGACCACGCTTGACATGAACCTGCAGTCGCTGGCCGAAAAAGCTGTCGTGGAGGACAACCTACGGACGCTCCGCCGTGGAGGGGCTAACAACGCCGCGTTCGTTGCAGAAGAAAACGCAACAGGCCAAATCGTCGCACTCGTAGGCGGCACAGATTTCAATACCCAGCGTGTTAGTTTTGCGACCGACGCACAAATATCACCCGGCTCCAGCATCAAGCCATACACCTATGCAACCTTTATAAATAATAACTCCAATGTAGGCGCGGGTAGCGTACTATTTGACCAGCAGGGACCAATTCCTGGTTATGCGTGTACCAATAAAGCTCGCCCAGAATCAGGCGGCAACTGCCTGTTCGACTTTACGCGCAACTACATTGGCCCGGTGACGTTGCGATACGCGCTCGGCGGATCACTCAACGTCCCAGCGGTAAAAGCATTTACCTCAGTCGTGCCCAATGACACGAGTAGCGGCCACACCAGCTCTATTAACAAAGTTATTTCGACCGTAAATGGTCTTATGGGTAACGACCACGGCTACAAGTGCTACCCATCTGGAACGGTGCTCTCTGAAGCGACACGAGCCGATGAAATCCAGTGTGGTGCGGCCGCCGGTATAGGTGACGGCGCGTATTTGACCCTGTCCGACCATGTCAACGGCATTGCCAGCCTCGCACGACTCGGTGGGTCTATACCACAAACATCTATTCTTAAGGTCACAAATTCATCTGGTCGAGTCCTCCATGAGTTCAAGGAGACCAAGCCAAAGCAGATCATCCAGCCAGATGCGGCCTACATAGTCAACGACATGGCGTCTGACCCAGGAGCGTCATACCTCGGCGGTAACTGTACGGCTACAACCTGTTACGGCATGAAGTTTCACCGCTATAAGGGCTGGAAGACTGGCATTAAGACCGGCACCACAAACGACCGCACCGATGGCCTTATGGTCAGCTGGAACAGTAAATATTCAGCTGGCATATGGGTTGGTAACTATGACCGCAAGCCATACTCAACCTCTCCAGAGAACATGACCGACCCCATCATGAAGCAATTCATGCAGGGCGCCCTAGATGCGCTTGGTAATGTTCCTGCACAGAACTGGACTGCGCCAACTGGCATCAAGACACTCCCCGCGTTTGCTTCAAAAGTGCCGTTTAGCACACAGTCACGACCTCCCGCAACAGACCTGTTCCCATCGTGGTACGTGGGTAAGACCAGTTCCTCATCACAGGTACTCGATAAGGTGAGCGGAAAGATTGCGACCGGCTGCACGCCAGATCTCGCCCGCCAATCAAGTATCAATAGCAACGCAATGAGTTGGAACGTCGATATCTATGCCGGCGGAAGTGCTGGTGGCGCACCTGTTTCGCAAGGCAAAGATGATGTACATAACTGCAATGACACAAAGCCCACGGCCAGCATAACCGCAGTAAATGGCGTTGCCACAGGAAGCCAAACCAGCATCAGCTGCCCGACTGCAGGGTGCGTTGTGATGGTTCATGTCGAACAAGGCACTCACCCGCTCACGAGCACTCAGTATGCAAGCAACCCTGGCACCCTAAAGCTTCTTGTCAATGGCCAGCAGGTTCAGACGCAGGCAGTGAATAGTTCGGGAGATTACCAGTTTACCTACAGCCCTGCGAGCGACACAAACGGGACGGTGGAGCTTTCGGTACAAGTCATCGACAGCGTTCTCTACATGGGAAGCGAAACCACCAACATCTCCATCGCCACTCCAACAACACCTCCTTCGTCAGGGCCGTAACCCGGCACAGCTCCTGGCCGTCGAACCCAGAGCACCTAGCAAACACAGCATCACTACTTCTGCAGGAATTCATTGAGCGCAGTGCGTACATCTGGAACAACGCTTAAGAACGAACTCGCTTTGCCGCCACGTTGACGTGGTCCAATGGCGCAGTCAAACCCAAGCTTTTTCGCTTCACTCACCCGTTTCTCTATAAATGGTACGTGCCTGACTTCACCCGATAAGCCCACTTCACCGAAGACAACTGCGTTTCGTTTTAGTTTGAGCCCTTTCGCGGCCGAGCCTATGGCCATACACACTGCCAAGTCGGCCGCGGGGTCTTGCAAGCGTAGCCCGCCCACGATATTCACGTATATGTCCATCTCTGCCAAGTTTAGCTTAGTGCGCCGTTCGAGCATGGCGACCAGCAGGTTTACGCGGTTCAAATCGATGCCGCTGGCCGCACGCTTAGGATACCCATAGCTTGTTTTGTTCACGAGCGCCTGAACTTCTACCAGAAGCGGACGCGTCCCTTCTATGGTAGCAAGTACGACCGAACCGTCGGTAATCTGCCGCTCCTCTAGTAGCGCCTGCGAAGGGTTGAGTACCGGCTTGAGCCCCTGTTCGTCCATTTCCATAATGGCCGCTTCTGTGGTTGGACCAAACCGGTTTTTGGTTGCACGGAGCACCTTGAAACCGCCGTACGCATCACCTTCAAGTGTGAGTACCACGTCGACGATGTGCTCAAGTATTTTTGGGCCGGCTATGGAGCCCTCTTTGGTGACATGCCCCACAATGATGAGTGCGGTGTTTGAGCGCTTGGCAGCTTGGAGCAATATGTTTGTGCTGTTGGTGATCTGACTAACGCTTCCGGAGGCCGAACTCACGCCTGCCGCGTTCATGGTTTGTATGGAATCAACAACCACAAGCTCAAACTCTTTGCTCGCAATCGTTGCCGCTGCATCGTCAGCTTGGTTACTATTGGCTATTTGCAGCCGAGAAGCCGTGGCACTCAGGCGAGCTGCACGCATGGCGACCTGATGTTCCGACTCTTCGCCGCTCACATACAGGACAGGCCGGTCCTT
>JAKPIL010000142.1 GCA_029549845.1 bacterium | reverse complement strand
CCTATTAATCAGAGTTCCTTCGAACTCTGTTACACGCCCTACCGCTATATTTGATGCTTCTTGGCTAAGTTCAGCTTTGACCTTCGATACGTGTAATTCTACTATGTCGTTTATATCTTTTACTGTTAGCGAGCTCTGTTGTATTACCAGGTCGCCAGCTACCGATACTTGATTGCTATTATCGCCAGCTTTTTGGGTCTGCTTTTTCATATTATCTCCTTACGTCTCTGCCAATTTGTAGCTGTCGTGCGTTATCGCCAGCTTTTTGGGTCTGCTTGGTAATACTTTTAGAGCGAACAAACCACACACTACCTACTGTACCCGCTCCTATGAAAAGCCCTAGTAACATAGTGCCGAGTCCGTCAAAAAACCACTGTACAAAATTAGACATAACGTACATATTATACCCCTTTTACCTCTGTTTTTCATCTTGGCCGTAATCACTCACTAACTCTGCAATATAAAAGCAGGTGCTCCGTGCCGGAATGGAACGTTTTTCATTGCTCTTATGGCGGAGCCCTGTCTCTGCGATAGCTAAACCAAGTAAAAAGCCGAGCAGAAGCTCGGCTTTTTACTTGGTCGGGGTGACAGGACTTGAACCTGCGACCTCACGGCCCCCAGCCGTACGCGCTACCAACTGCGCTACACCCCGATCAATGGTTTGATTATACCTCATTTTCGCACTGGGCCGTGAGCAGCACAACCACATCGTGAGGCCCGGCGAACTGGCTACAAGCCTGATCGGTGACTAGATTACCCGAATCACGAAACTCTATCCCTGTCATTTTGAGCTAAGTCGAGGAATATTCTTGGCATATTCTGCAAACGAACAAGTCGAAGAAGATCTTTCGGCTCCGCTTTGCTTCGCTCAAGATGACGTATTCACGGTGTTATTGAGTTTCGTGGTTCGGGTCTTAAATTATATCGTATGTTCCCTGCTACTCACGCTTTTTCTCTCGTTACGCCATAATTCAGCTAAATGGCTCCAAAATATCCCGTAGAAATAAAGAAGCATAAGGATTATTATATGAATATTATATCTTTCCTAAGGAGGTGGTGTCATGGCAAGAACAACAAAATCAGACCGAAAAACAATAGATAAGGTTCTGATACTGCTCGGTGGGGTAGCAAGCGTGCTGCTCATAGTCGTTGGCGCGCTGTCTTGGTATGGCTACAGCTTTGCCACGGGTATGGTGCGCGACCAGCTCACTGCCCAGAAGATATACTTTCCACCAGCTGGTAGTGAAGCCTTGCCAGCAAGCGAATACCCTAGCCTGCAAAAGTACGGCGGCAAGCAGGTTGTTGACGGCGTCATGGCAAAGGCCTATGCAGAAGACTTCATTGGCAAACATCTTAAGCACGTAGCAGAAGGCCAAACGTATTCAGAGGTAAGTGCCGCGGCCATGAAAGACCCCTCAAACACCGCTCTCCAGCAACAAAAAGCCGTCCTGTTCCAGGGGGAAACGCTCCGCGGCCTCCTACTCGGTACCGGCTACGCCTACTGGACATTTGGCATGATAGCCATGTGGCTCGCCATTGCATCGTTCTTGGGAGCTGGGCTTATGGCCGTACTTACCCTGCTGGGACTTCGGCATCTAAACGCCAAATAGTACGCCTCGTACGCGCATAAAAAACAGCCTCAAAAGAGGCTGTTTTGCTGGGATGCCAACGAGATTAACCCTGAAAAAGATCCAAGGTGGGTACCCGCACGCTGCAACCAAGGTTACAGACAAATATTGGGTTCCCATATGATTAGTATTCAGATAATCATATGTTGGCCATTCGGCCAAAACCGAACGTACCCAGCACATGATAGTATACCTGGATGTTCTGCCTTGTAACAGCGTGAATAACGATATATACTCAGAATTATGACAATACTTTTTGTTCAAACTGGCGGAACTATCGACAAAGACTATCCAGAGAACGACAATAACCACGGCTACTACTTCGAAATTGGTGAACCCAGCTTCTTACGTACCCTAGAGCGAGCAAATCCCGACTTCTCGTACCGCA
>JAKPIL010000134.1 GCA_029549845.1 bacterium | reverse complement strand
CGGGCCTGGGCAAGACCACCATGGCCAGCGTGATTGCCAATGAAATGGGTGCGCAAATACGTATCACAAGCGGCCCGGCCATAGAGCGGGCGGGCGACCTGGCGAGCTTGCTCACCAACCTGCAAGACGGCGACATATTATTTATAGATGAAATCCACCGCCTGCACCGTACGGTCGAGGAGGTTTTGTACTCTGCCATGGAGGACTACAAGCTCGATATTATGCTTGGCAAGGGCCCGAGTGCGCGGTCACTCAGGCTTGATCTGCCACAGTTTACGCTCATTGGCGCCACAACACGCACGGGAGCGCTGGCGGCACCGCTTCGCGACCGGTTTGGCCACGTGCACCGGCTTGAATTTTACACACCAAGTGAAATCCAGGCCATTATATCGAGAGCAGCCAGCATACTCGGGGTTAAAATTGACGCACCGGCGGCACTCCGACTGGCTGAACGTAGCAGGCTAACGCCACGAATTGCGAACCGTCTCCTGAAGCGGGTACGGGACTACGCCGATGTCAACGGAGACGGCATAGTCGACACAGAAATCAGTACAAAGGCACTTGAACTCCTTGAGATAGACGGGCTTGGGCTAGACCCGGCTGACCGTATGATTCTGACGGCCATCATAGAAAACTACGCGGGTGGGCCAGTGGGCGTTGAGACCATCGCGGCCATGACTGCCGAAGAGCGCAGTACCATAGAGGACTTCATAGAACCGTATTTGCTGCAGATTGGCTTACTAGAACGGACACCGCGCGGCCGCAAAGTGACACACAAGGCATATGGACACCTCGGGGTGAAACCAACAGAGGAAAAACCTTCATCCCAGACAAAACTGGTATAATGCACGTATGGCAATAGATCCAAAACTAAATGCACAGCTCCACAAACGCCTCCCCATAGGCGACGACGAGGAAATCTTGG
Source organism: bacterium (assembly GCA_029549845.1). Classification (GTDB taxonomy): domain Bacteria; phylum Patescibacteriota; class Saccharimonadia; order Saccharimonadales; family UBA4665; genus JAGXIT01. Next base: position 3,631 of record JAKPIL010000134.1, on the reverse strand, counting down.
GCGTGTTTCGGCACCACTGGTTTGTGTATGTATCGATATGGTTTATAGGGTTTTTTGCGGTGATTGCCATTATGGCTTCTGCAGTTGCATTTACGACCCCTGCTAGTGATGCGCAGGGGGCTGCAAATCAATACGACTCAATCATACTGGGGGTCGCAATCGTTCTTAGCGCACTTGCAGCGGTGGCTACAACTATTCCAGCGTGGCTTAAGTCGCAAGAGCAGCTCGTCGTGACCGATGAAGCCGTGCTACAGGTGCTCCAGCCAAGCCTTTTCGGCAGCAAAATATCTCAGCTGAGCTTGCAGCACGTGGCAGATGTGTCTGTGCGGAAGGATTTTTTTGGTTCGATACTTGGTTTTGGAGCCGTCACCATAGAAACACCTGGTGAGCAGGCAAACTATACGTTTTCCGCCATACCTAGCCCCGATGCCGCTGCAAAAGTACTTATAGAGGCGCACGAGAACTTTATTGCTGCACTCGAAAGTGGCCGTCTACCCACCTCAATACGAAAAGATGGGCAAGACAGCCACAGTGTTACGGTTGATGCCGTAGAGTATCAAAAGTTCCTAGATTTTCAGCAGTACCAAGCCAGCATGGCGAGGAATGAGCCTCCCGCTGCTACGAAGCAAGCTGACACAAACGACACTCCAAACACATAACAGAATGCTCGGGTAGGGGTAGGCCGCTTATTACTCCTGGAACGGATTTTGGCGAGCATCGTTAAAAATGGCTTGTACGCGGACACTGTTGTCCTGTAACCCCTGCAGTTTTTGAACGACCTCCACAGATATCTTGGGCTTTGGTACGTTTTGTGCTGCTGACGATATATCGTCTTGACTTGGCTGTGCGCTACTGAGTATGTTAATACGCCAAACGAGGAAGCCATATAAGCCTGTTAGGATAAGGAAAAACAGAATTACCACATGCCTCATTAGTGAAGTCATAAGTTTGTTTAGGTGCTTATGCAGTTGTTCGGTGTCGATAGAGGCGCTCATGGTTTTATGTACTCGTTTACAATGAGGGTAAATGAAATATTCGTTGGGTCCTTGCTGTCAGGGGTGATGCTAATTGAACTAACCTGAGCGGTACGGCGGTTGTTTTCGAGTTTTTGCAAAAATGCAATGAATTGGCCGTAACGTATTGTGTTATTTGAGTCTTGTGTAATGGTAATGGGCAGAAGGTACACGCCGGGGATACCCTTGACCGGGGTGACTTGCGTCAAGCCTGCCCCTGCTTTTGCCCCTCCCGTACCTCCTAACGTTGAGGCGGGGAAGGTAATCGAGGTAAGCTTTGTGATGCCGCTATCATTTGCGATCTTTACTATTTCACTGACTGTCTGAGCTTGGTTTTTGTCTTGTGGTACCACCGTTTTCGCGATTGTATTGAGAGGGGTGTACTTTATGATGTCCGCCTTGTTTTTCTTGAGCGAGATTTGTAGCTCATCGGCAACCTGACTTTGTGCCTTGAGTTTGCTAAGCTCGACAGACTTAGTTGTTAGCAGCTTGTTCGCAGAGAAAACTGAAGCCAGTAGTCCGATAGTGAGTAGACCAGTTAGACTCGCAAGCGCGATGCTGAGTTTCTTATTGTCCACTGGATACCCCTTTGCCGTCGTTAATCAGCATATATGAACTATTGCTGGCAAATAAGGCGCGCAGTACAACTGTACACGGATACGTTGTAGTACCGGAGCAGTTTATGCTCACAATATCAGCCTTGCTGAATACTCCATTTTTTGGGTCGCTTAGGTTTACCTGCATTTGCGTCGCAGAGGCATACGTCTTGGCGGCCGCGGAAATGTCTATAGCACCTTGGGCTTGAGAGATCGAAAGCCCAGTTAGGTTGGTGTCACCAGGGAGGAGGGTTGCGATCTGCGTGAGCAGCTCAGAAAAGAGGACCTGCTTGGACAGTACGTTTACAACAAGGTTAAGATTATTGGATATGTCTTTTACTTCTTTCTGCACGGTTGATAGGTTTTGGGCTGCAAGTTGAGCGTTTGTCGCGGCAACCTGGTTTTTATAATTTTCTGTAGTTTGGTTGAGGTATATGTAGCCAATTCCGGTAATAACGAGGACTCCGATTACGCTAAAAATAAGTACATATATCCAGTGGGTCAAATGCCGATTTATGCGGCCGTATCGGTAGGCCTGTTTCAGTGCGGGAGGCAGGAGGTTAATCATTAGAACGCCTCCTTCGGCTCTAGCGCACTAAGGCCGGCTGCAGATACATACGACATACGCTCAGTCTGACTGAGGGGCTGCAGCCTACCGAACTCGATGAAATGTGTTGGATCGAACGCCCGTACAGGCATACGGAGGGTGCTGGTGAGGTAGCCAGCCAGGCCGGGCATGTTTGCGCCACCACCCATGACGACCACCTGGGCAATTTGCTGTTTGCTCTTCGAGCGTTCCTCGTAGTAGCGCACGCTACGTTGTATCTCTTTCACGAGCGTCGTTAAATTGTCTGAAAGGGCATTTTCAATCTGTCTTTGTTTTTTGCTGTAGCTTAGACCGTACTTTGTTTTGATGATGGTTGCTTCGCGGGCATTGACATCAAGTTCCTTGGCGATAAGTTTTGTGATGTCCTCGCCGCCGCAAGCAACTGTACCGCTGACAATTGGGTTTTTATCATACACAGTGATGTCCGCACTATCGCTACCAAAATCTACAAGGACACTCGGTAGGTCTCCTTGTTTGTCGTGCGAAAATAGATTTGCACCGGCTCCGCTAGATGTTTGGATAATAACGGGTTCAAGCCCCAGTAAACGTGCTACTAACAAATATGAATCGACTATCCGCCGCGGCATGGCAACGATAAATGTTGTCCATTGATCTTTGCTAGATTGTACGGTCGAATAGTCAATGTACAAACTTTCCGCAGCCGCCGGAATATATTGTTCTACCTCTGTTTGCACGGCAGCAATAACTTCTTTGTCGCTAAGCTTGGGTAACTCAACAGACCGTGTAAATGCTTTTGCGATAGGTACGCTCATAGCGACGCGCTTGGTGGTAATATCGCCGATAAGACTGTGCTTGAAAAGCTTCTGTATATCTGCGGCAAGTTCCTGTGGTTTGACTATAACCCCCTCCTCAACAATGCTGGCGTCGAAGCTTATCTCGCCATACCCAATAACCTTTGGTTTGTGTTTCGTTCCCTGCAGTTGCATGATGCGGACGTTATTGTGGCCGATGTCCATACCGAACAGCGGCTTGTCCTCAAACAGATAGGGGGTTAATTTTGTCTTTTCTGTGCTGCCCATCATAGCATTCTACTCGTGCTTATGTACTTAGCATAGCACACGGTGGTGGTATCAGAAACTGTTCTGGTGCGGTATACTAGAAACTATGAAACGTCGAAGGGTGGGGGAAGCAGGGTTTACTCTCGTTGAGCTCAGTATTTCACTGTTCGTAATGAGTCTTGTTATTGTTGCATTTTTTGGATTATTTATATCACTTGTGCGTAGTACCGTTATCGCAAAACGGCGAGCCGTCGCTAATACTCTCGCTACAAATCAGATGGAATATCTCAAGTCTTTGCCGTATGACAGTTTGGCAGTCGTCGGGGGGAGTATTCTTGCGCCAAGCCTACTCCCAGCAAGCAAGGTAGAGACCACGAGTGGCGTCAAGTATACAAT
>JAKPIL010000131.1 GCA_029549845.1 bacterium | reverse complement strand
CAAACTGGCGCCAGCAGCGCCGACCTGGACTTTGCCAGCGTACAGCGCGGTAACGGCGAAATGGAGCGCAAGGCGCAAGAAGTTATAGACGCCTGCTGGGCGCACGAAGACAACCCCATCGTCATGATCCACGACATAGGCGCGGGCGGCTACTGTAACGCGGTACCAGAGCTCGTGCACGATGCCGGACTCGGCGCCCATGTAGAACTACGTGCTATCAACAATGCCGACCCTGGCATGTCACCCATGGAAATCTGGTGCAATGAAGCCCAAGAACGCTACGTCATCGGCCTCCGTGAAAAAGATGTTGCCCAGTTTGCCGCCCTGTGCGAACGCGAACGCTGCCCCTACAGCGTCATTGGCACTGCCGTAGACGAAGACCGGCTGGTCGTACACGATAGCCTCCTAGGCAATAACACCGTAGACTTGCCCATGAGCACACTGTTTGGCAAGCCTCCCAAAATGACCCGCGAATTCACCCGGACTTCCAGCCCTGTCATCTCGAGCGAAGTCGAGAGATCTCGTCAGTTCCCAAGCGAACGAGATTCCTCCATTTCACCTTCGGCTTCAGTCGGAATGACACCGACCGATTGGCTGGAAAACATTGACATCACCGAGGCAATCAACCGCGTGCTGCACATACCTGCCGTAGGAAGTAAAAGTTCCTCATTACCATCGGCGATCGCACCGTCACCGGGCTCGTTACCCGCGACCAGATGGTTGGACCGTGGCAGGTTCCCGTCGGTGATGTCGCCGTCACTGCCGTCGGGTTCGATAGCGCCCACGGCGAAGCCATGGCCATGGGTGAACGCACGCCGCTTGCCGTCACCAACGCACCCGCTTCTGGCCGCATGGCGATAGCCGAAACCATCACCAACATGCTCGCCGCCGACATTGAAAAACTCAGCGACATAAAACTCTCGGCAAACTGGATGGCCGCCGCCGGGCAGGGCAGCGAAGACCAGGCGCTGTACGATACCGTCTACGCGGTGGGCGAAGAGTTCTGCCCCGCACTCGGCCTCACCATACCGGTGGGCAAAGATTCTCTCAGCATGCGTTCTACCTGGCAGGACGGCGGTGAAGCCAAATCTGTCACCTCGCCGCTCAGCCTCATCATCACCGGCTTTAGCCCGGTCGACGACGTGGTCAAAACCTTGACACCACAGCTCGACACTTCTGCCGAGACCGTCCTCATTTTCGTAGATCTTTCTGGTGGGCAGACTCGTTTGGGCGGCTCAGCCCTGGCCCAAGCCTACAGCCACACTGGCGGCGAAACGCCCGATGCCGACCCTGCAGTGCTAAAAAAGTTCTTCGAGGCTTTTACCAAACTTAAGCGCGGCGGCAAAATCCTCGCCTACCACGACCGTTCCGACGGCGGCCTCTTCACAACCCTCGCCGAAATGGCCTTCGCCAGCCGCTGTGGCCTCGCCATCGACCTCAGCACATTGACAAGGACAGTCCTTGTCAATGAAAGCGGGTCGTTAATAGGGACGCTGTTCAATGAAGAGCTCGGCGTAGTCATCCAGGTGAAAGCATCAGATGAAAAAGTCGTATCCCAAGCGTTTGGCGACAACGCCTACGTGCTCGGGAAACCAACCAAAGACCAGCGCATAATCTTTAGTAATAACGGCAAAAAAGTATATGAAAACTCCCGCGCTCAGCTAGAGCAATGGTGGGCAGAGACGAGTTATCGCATACAAAAATTGCGCGATAATCCCGCCTGCGCCGACGAAGAATACGCTTCAATCGGCGATGACGCCGATCCTGGGCTGACGCCCAGGCTAGAGTCAAGAGGCATGAGACATGAGACAGGAGCAGTCGCAAAAGGACAGGCTGACCGCCCTGAGTGTCAGATTGCAATCTTCCGCGACGAAGGTGTCAATGGCCAGCTAGAGATGGCCGCCGCCTTCACTCGCGCCGGGTTCACCGCAGTCGATGTCCACCTAAATGACCTCATGACGGGTGACGCCACACTCGATGACTTCGATGGCCTCGTAGCCTGCGGCGGGTTTAGCTACGGCGACGTACTCGGCGCCGGTGGTGGCTGGGCCAAAACCATTCTCCTGGACGCGACCTTGCGGGGCATGTTCAAGTCATTCTTTGAACGGCCAGACACCTTCAGCCTGGGCGTCTGCAATGGTTGTCAAATGCTTTCCGAACTGAAAGAGCTCATCCCTGGCGCAGAAAACTGGCCCAAGTTCTTGCAAAACCGCAGCGAACGCTTTGAAGCCCGGCTGCCACAAGTGCGGCTTAACGAATCACCCTCGATCTTTTTCAAAGGTATGGCAGGCTCTGTGCTGCCCATTCCGGTCGCACACGGCGAGGGCTATGCGGTGTTTGCCTCAGAGGCAGAACAGCAATCCGCGGTGAAAAACGGCCTGGTAGCCGCTCAGTTTGTCGACAGCCAGCACAAACCAACCGAACACTACCCAGCCAATCCTAACGGTTCACCGCAGGGCATCACCGCGCTCACAACTCCCGATGGCCGCGCCACCATCATGATGCCGCATCCGGAACGAGCCTTCATGACACGGCAGCTTAGCTGGCACCCCAGCGACTGGCCGGCAGACTCGCCTTGGCTACAGATGTTTGTGAATGCACGAGAATGGGCTGGGGAGGAGAAGCATGGAGCATGAAGTAAGGAGCATGGAAAACAAACACGTACAAGATAGCTCCGAGTCACAGTTTGCAGGCCACGCCTCCTCTTACCAATCCCATGCTCCATACTCCATACTCCATAATTCATACTTCAAGATACATCCAACTAATCACCTAAACAGGAGGCCTCATGTCCATAGACCATTTGCTCAAAACCAATAATAACGCGCTACTATCTGTCTACGACAAGACGGGCATTGCAGAATTTGCCAAGGGCCTGCACGAACTTGGCTGGAACATCATATCCTCTGGCGGCACCGCCAAAGTGGTGGCCGAAGCGGGTGTGCCCGTGACCGACGTGGCTGACCTGGTGGGTGGAGAGGCAATTCTGGGTCACCGCGTGGTAACACTTTCGCGCGAAATCCATAGTGGACTACTCGCTGACGCTACGAAACCAGAGGACTTACAAGAGCTCAAGGACCGCGGGATTCCATTCATCGACCTTGTGGCGGTCGATATGTACCCACTCGAGGAAGAGATTGCCAGCGGCAATGCCACACTATCAAGCGTCATAGAAAAAACAGATATCGGCGGACCAACCATGCTCCGCGCCGGTGCCAAGGCACGACGAATTGTCTTGTCCCAGCCAGAGCAACGAAGTGAAGTCCTCCAGTGGCTTACAGATGGAAAACCAGAAGAAACTGCCTTCCGGGACGCATTATGCGCCGTTGCCGAGTACGAATGCGCTCGCTACATTATGATTTCTGCCAAGTACCACGGCGGTGAGGATGTTGCGGGCTGGATTGGCCGCCGCGTCGCACCCACCAAATACGGCGAAAACCCGTGGCAAACGCCCGCCGGCCTGTACGCCGATAACCGCGTAGCCGCCGACCCACTTGGGCTCGACCAGTTTACCCACCAGAAGGGCTGGGAACTCAGTTACATCAACGAAACCGACATGCACCGGTTACTCCAGACCGTCACACACATCGCCGCTGGGTTTGAAACCAATTTTGGCGCTGTCCCAGCCATTGCCGTCGGCGTGAAGCACGGTAACGCCTGCGGGGCAGGGGTGGCCGAAACCGCCGTGGAAGCCGTGCAGAAGATGCTAGAGGGTGACGAAATTGCCATTTTTGGCGGCGTTGTCATGGTGAACGGCGTCATCGATGCCGATGTCGCAACCGCACTCATGCAACACCACATGCCAGAGGGGCAAAACCGCTTGCTCGACGGTGTTGTGGGCAGCGAAGTCACACCTGAAGCCATGGAGATACTTTCCCGCGCGAAACTACGCATCGTCACCAACCCGGCGCTCGCCAACCTCACCACCACGTCACTCGAAACGGCAGCCATCTACCGCAATGTGCGCGGTGGCATGCTCGTGCAGCCAAACTACACCTTTGTGGCCGACCTGCAGGCTGACTACATAGAGCGCCACGGCAGTGTCACGCCGCAGCAAGAACGCGACCTTATCCAGGCCTGGGCGGTTGGCAGCACCAGCAATAGCAACACCATTTGCATTGTGAAAGATGGCCGCATGCTCGGTAACGGCGTCGGTCAGCAAGACCGCGTAGGCGCCGCCAAACTTGCCGTCACCCGCGCAACCTCGCGCGACCACGACGTAAAAGGTGCTGCTGCCTACAGCGACAGCTTCTTCCCATTCCCGGATGGACCGTTGGTACTGGCCGATGCCGGCATTACCGCCATCCTCACCAGCAGCGGCTCGGTAAAAGACCCAGAGGTCATCGAAACTCTCACTGCCAAGAACGTATCGACCACCATGCTCCCCGACAAAACCGGCCGCGGCTTCTTCGGCCACTAAGATACGCTAGAGTCATGAGACAAGAATGGGAGGTGGGAGGTTTTAGGTTATAGGTTAGAAAGAACTGCCTGCGGCCGCAGGCCGCTAATGTCCGTCGCGTGAGCGACGTTAGCTAATGATGGCCATGCGGAAGCTACTGGCTCAGGTGTTGTCGGGTTTGACAACTTCCGTCAGGCTACAAAACTTGTTTGAATGGAGGGGAGATTGCCAGGGGCAATCTCCCCGGAATGAGTTGTTTTGTTGGTTGTCAAAACGACTAACAGCTGACCAAGAGGCTGGAGCTCTGGCCGAGGTTTCTCGCTTCCTCTTTTCTGGTAAAAGAGGAAGTCGGCTGGCAGTCCGAGAACTGCCATGCGGAAATGAGACTAAAGACGAAGAATAGG
>JAKPIL010000129.1 GCA_029549845.1 bacterium | reverse complement strand
TACCGACCTGCAGATCGTTGACGAACATGTCGCTTCCACCGGGGAATTGATTTTTCATCTGAGCACTTCCCTTGGTTGGAGTGTTTCTGCTGAAGCAGCAGAGCACATCATGAGCTCAATTTTGGGCGACACGCAGGGCCTTATGAACGACTTAACCACCGCCGGAACCTACCGTGTCATGGCAGACCTGACCGACAAAGGTGCAAACCGCCCACGCCTAGAAGAACTCCGCCGCGAGTACGGCAAAATGCCCGAAAAAATTTACACATATAAAGGCCAGCTCATTGCCCGGACCGAATTTTTCGCTGATGGTAGGCTGGCGCTCGTACACATTCCCCAGCCAGAAATCAACGAATACAGCCCGCTATACAACCCAGCTCCGCTCATCCAGTTCGATATGCTCCAGATTCGAGGCGTGGCAGTGGCGATTGTCATAAAAACATATGACGATGGCCGCGTGACTGCTGCCATACGGGCGAACAATGGCTACCCCATGGCCGGCAAACTAGCTGAACACATCGGCGGTGGTGGACATGACTATGCCGCTGGGTTCAAGGTTACCGATGGGCGCAGCTACGATGAGGTTAAAGCCGAAGTGCTCCGTTTTACAACCAACTTACTCGATACAAAGCACGGAGATATCGCATGAAACTATACAACACACTTACGCGTGAGGTCGATGAGCTTACGCCGCTCACGGACAACACCGTCAAGCTCTACACCTGCGGCCTCACCGTGTACAGCCAGCCACATATAGGTAACTGGCTTGGCTATATCTACTGGGACGTGCTTGTCAGAACCCTGCGGGGGGCGGGCTTCACCGTAAAACGTACGCAAAACATTACCGATGTGGGCCATCTTACCAGCGACGATGATAACGGCGAAGACAAGATGGAAAAGGGTGCCCGCTCTGAGGGCGTTACCGCCTGGGATGTCGCCGCCAAATACATCGATATTGCCGCCAAAGAATCTGCGCTTCTTGGGCTACTCCCAGCCGAACACCTGGTGCGCGCCACCGACATGATAGACCAGCAGATTGCCTTTGCGGCACAGCTTGATACAAAGGGCTTTTTGTACGAAATTCCTGGCGACGGCATGTACTTTGACACTGCCAAACTCCCCGAATACGGCCGCTTGGCGCGGCTCGATATAGACGGGCTCGAAGCTGGTGCCCGGGTGAGCGTAGAGGGGAAGCGCAACATCACCGACTTTGCCGTGTGGAAGTTTTCGCCCGCAGGCACAAAACGCGACATGGAATGGTGGACGGAATGGGGCGCGTCTGACTCTAGCGAAGAAACACATGTCGTAGGAGAGACACGAGCCACGCACCGCAAATCTGGTGCGGCCGGCTTTGCCGGACGGCAGGGAGCTGCGGTGCGTGGCTCGTGGGGTTTCCCAGGATGGCACCTCGAGTGTAGCGTTATTGCCCGCGAAACCCTAGGCGACCAAATAGACATACACACAGGCGGTATAGACCATATACCGGTACACCACATCAATGAAATTGCCCAGACCGAGGCGGTAACGGGCAAGCCCTTCAGCCAGTTCTGGGTGCACAATAACCACCTGAAAGCCGATGGCCAAAAAATGAGTAAAAGCCTAGGCAACATCTATACCTTGCAGGACATGCTCGACAAGGGCTACACCATGGCAGCATT
>JAKPIL010000125.1 GCA_029549845.1 bacterium | reverse complement strand
ATCACCCTTGACCACATGAAATCCATGAAAGATACGGCTATCGTCTGCAATATAGGGCATTTTGATGTTGAGATTCAGGTCGCTGCTTTGCAGCAGATGCCAGGCATTGCTCACGAAGAGATTAAGCCGCAAGTTGACATGTACACCTTCCCCGATGGTCACCGGATTATCCTGCTGGCCGAAGGCCGGCTCGTGAACCTCGGCTGCGCCACTGGTCACCCAAGCTTTGTCATGAGCAACAGCTTTAGCAACCAAGTGCTCGCCCAAATAGAACTTTGGACCAAGCACTACGAGGTCGGGATATACATGCTTCCAAAAGAGTTAGACGAAAAGGTCGCACGGGTGCACGTAGAAGCACTTGGCGGCAAGCTGACCGAACTTTCGAGCGACCAGGCCACGTACCTCGGTATCGCACAAACCGGCCCGTTCAAGCCCGAACACTACCGATATTAAATTAGCAGAAAGCAGATGACATTGAGCAGAAATTTAGCAGATATCAGGTCGTAGACACCCAGACCAGCATGTCTGTTAAATGTTCTCTGCAAAATTTCTGTTAGTCTGTTTGTCTGTTCTCTGCTAAATGATATACTGGATGTACTTGACAAGTGAGATATCGAGAGTACGGTGAGCGAACTAGCGCGTTGATCCGTCGGCAACCATCTGGAGACCCCAGAACGGTGCTTCATCTAGCCTCTATTACAAACGTAGTAGTGGGAAAGATATGGCAAACTTCCATCCTTTCCTGCGTAGAAAGGATTTTTTATGTCAACCAATACCGTCGGCGACGCAACCCTGTTCACAAGCGAATCGGTCTGTGCCGGCCACCCAGACAAAATGGCCGACGCGGTCAGCGATGCCCTGGTTGACGCCATAATGGCGCTTGACCCCCAGGCTCGTACTGGCATAGAAACTGTGGTGGGTGCCAACCAAATTAGCCTCTTTGGCGAAATAAAAACGAGCGCCGTAGTAGATTTCGAAAAAATCGTCCGGGGTACAATAGAACAGCTTGGCTATACCAACCCCAAGTGGAAATTCTCGGCTTCTCAGTCACATTTCTCCAATTTTCTTCACCAGCAATCACCCGAAATCGCCATGGGCGTCGACCAAGACGGAGCCGGTGACCAAGGCATGATGTTCGGCTTTGCTTGCGATGAAACACCCGAGCTTATGCCACTGCCGATTGCCATGGCTCATGCAATCACCCGTCGCATAGATGAGTGCCGCGAAACTGGTGTCCTCAAGTGGCTGCGACCTGACGGCAAGGCACAGGTAACTATCCGTTACGACGAAAACGACAAGCCTGTGGCGGTAGAGAAACTGGTTGCGGCGGTTGCACACCACGAGGATTTCACCGCGGATTCTGTACGAACAGATGTAATAGAGCATGTTTTTCACCCCATTTTGCGTCACTATGGGTTTGCGCTCCCTGCTGAACACAATATTGTCATAAATGGCACTGGCCTGTGGCATATCCCTGGCCCAGAGAGCGATGCCGGCTTGACCGGTCGCAAGATTGTGGTCGATACCTACGGCGGCTACGCCCGGGTGGGCGGCGGTGCTTTTAGCGGCAAGGACCCCAGTAAAGTTGACCGTAGCGGCGCCTACGCGGCACGCTACATTGCCAAAAACATCGTGGCGGCGGGGCTTGCCACCAAGTGCGAGGTAGGCCTTGCCTACGTCATCGGTCAGCCAAAGCCACTCATGCAGACCATAGACACCTTTGGCACGGCAACCGTGAGCGAAGCTGAACTGTACGCCTTCAAAGACAAGCTTATCGATACGAGCGTCCGCGGGATTATTGAGACCCTCAACCTGCGTCGCCCTATCTACAGCCAAACAAGTGCCTACGGCCACTTCGGGAAGGCTGATCTGCCGTGGGAGGTGACTGTACAGGCGTAAGCGCGCGCCCTGCCCCGCTGGCGCCGCTCCGCTTCCCTGTCAGACGGTGAGCATTTGCGCCGAAAGTGTTACAATTTAGACTAGTCATGAAAAGTAATGCATCGCTTGTATACAGCATT
>JAKPIL010000117.1 GCA_029549845.1 bacterium | reverse complement strand
TAGCTCAACATAGGCTAGCACCTGCAGATTATCTGTACAATCGGGGTGTGGTTTCCAGCCGAAACAACCATCGCCAAGCTCCACCAGCGGGAGACGATTCACTGTCACCGATAGAATACTATTGCCAAGCCAGGGTTCAAGACCCTCTCGAAGTGCTATGTCTTTTTCGGGAGCAAGACGGACGGTTCCATCTACGTCATACCATTCAGCCATATCATGCCTCTTTGTTATTAAAATTTTGATTTGAGAGACGTACCTTATATCCAACGGGGATTATGCGCGCTGGTTTGGTATGTGTCCGTGATATTTCTTACAGTTTTATGTAATAAGATGGCGCTGAATCATCTCTGCAAGGGTGGTGTAGTTACTGGCGCATAGCCAAGCCGTAATGGTAATGAGGAGTGGCAAAACGATGAAGTTTTCGACACGCTTGCCGGTGGTCACGCGCAGGCGACGGAACGGCGGAAAGCCAAATTTGTACGGAATAGGCAGTAGCCACGGCACACCCTCTTTGGTAAGGCTATCCATAATGAGGTGAGAGACAACACCGGTCAAAAAGGCAACCCAGACGAAATAGATGTCTACATTGGGCATAATGGGCTGCAAAAATCGCAAAAGTAGCAGCGAGAGCGCACCAAACACGCCAACACCCAAAATCGAGTGGCAAAAGAAACGGTGCCCGCCCACAAGCGCACCAAACACACGCCCAAAATAGCGGCCCACAGGCAGGTTTCGCCACAGTGGAGCCGTGGGCTGGTCTATATCTGGTGCTATACCACCAAGCTGGTTTGCTAGCACTGCGGTGAGCGCCGTAGCCACCGTCATGGTGCCAGGCGGTACGGCTATAACGTACAGTATAAGCGCGGTGAGCGCGGCGGTGTCATGGGTGCGGGAGGTCATGATACTAGTGTATAGGTTTTGGTGAGCAGTTTGTAGAGAATAGTTTTCTGTTCACCGTTTACCGTTTTCGATACATTTGCCATTCTCGGTTTTCAAGTAATCGTTATTTTCTGGACACATGAGAACTGAAAACCGAAAACGTATCGTAAACTGAAAACCGATAAGCGAAAATCACTCTTTCCTAAGAGGTCGTAAATACTGTCGCAGTATAGTAGCCTTCTTTTCGCCAATTGCCTGCTCGATGTCCTGCTGCCGCGCCTGCATGACCCCACGCATGCTGCCAAATGTTTTGAGCAGTTTTTTGCGTGTGGCGGGGCCGATGGTAGGAATGTCGTCGAGCACGCTGGCAGTTTGCTGTTTTATCTTCAGCGTCGAGTGGTAGCTTACAGCAAACCGGTGCGATTCGTCGCGGATGCGCTGCAATAGTTTCACCAGGTTGGTTGTATGCGGCAGGTTTACCAGAATAAAATCGTCCGTTTCGGTCGTGTATCCTCCCAGCTTATGCAGCACCTCAAGATTAAGCACCACATTCGACCCCACATTGTCATCTTGAGCGGAGCATAGCGGAGTCGAAAGATCTCCCTCATGCATCTCATGGGCAGTTTCGACTTCGCTGAGCATAACGCGGGGTGCAGGGCTCGCTTTTTTTATGACAATCTGCTCCTCGCGCTTGGCAAGTCCTATCATGCGTAATGTACTTTGCCCACTTTCGTCTCGCGCCCGGAGGGCAGCGTCCAGCTGGCCTTTACCGCCATCGATGAGAAATAGAGACGGCAACCTCAACTTCCAAGCATTTTTTGACCTACCCCGCGATACTTCCCCCGTTTCCAAGGAGGCTCCTTGGAAACTGAGGCGGC
>JAKPIL010000116.1 GCA_029549845.1 bacterium | reverse complement strand
AGCTCTGCAAAATGCCGCCTCTATAGCTGGCACAAGTATGACCATGGGCGCGCTCGTGGTGGAAGTCCCCGAACCAAAGTCTGCCGCACCTGACGCAGGCGGCGGCATGGGCATGATGTAAGAGGATAAATGGGCTGTTCGCTACGGTCCTAACGACTCTTTCCATATCGGTTAAGAGCCTTGCTGAAATACATTCGGCAAGGTTCTTGTCTATGAGTGCAGAAATAGTTCGGTGTACTCTGCGATGGAAAGTATGGGAGTTGTGGCATCTGCTTTATATGCCAGCAAATCTTGGTCGCTGGTGAGTATGATAGCCTGGCGCTCTTGCGCCAGGGCGACTATGTCGGTGTCGTTTATGTCTCGAACTTCTATAGATACGTCTGGTTCGTAATCGCGGCAGTATTTCTCTAGCTTTGTGCGGATGAGGCGGAGTATTTTTACCGGTGTTTTTGGATCAGTTGCACGAGCAAATGCTATGACTTCATCGACAATGAAGTCGGAGAGAACCATGGTGTGCGACGCGAGGATATGCCTGAGTGCTGCCTCTGCCTTGCCCCCAAAGAAGATGGCGCTTATGAGTACGCTCGTATCTACAACTATGCGGTACCGTTCGTTATTTGACGAACCAGCGGCCTGAGGCTCGGCGGCTTCGAGCAAGCTCATCAAGAGCTGCTTCCTCTGAGCAGAACTTACCTTTGGCACCGATTTTCTTGCCTTCACGGAAAATGTAATCCCATTCTTTTTCATTCCGTAGGTACTGGATGGCAGCCGTGCGCAAAAAATCGCTGCGTGAACCGAACTGCTCGGCGGCTACGGCATCTATTTCCTGCACAAGCGCCGGAGGAAATGAAATATTAAAAGTTTGTGATGATGTTTTCATGATGAAAGTACGATATTAATATTGTATCAAAATTGTATGAATAGTCAATACAATAATCATACAAGAACAGAAATAATGCCGAAGGATACACTACGCACCGAAGGTGCGGCGGGGACCGGAGGGGTTGCCGGGTGGGCGGCGGTAGGTGAGGCCGGAGCCAGCGGGTGGCTGCGGGGTTGCGCCTGGTTTGTTGTAACGGATGTCTGAGGTGCGCTGATACTGTTGCAGCTGCGCTTGAGCAGCAGCAGGATTGGTGCGTTCGAGCATCTTGAAGTCCATGCGTTGTTTTTCGCTGAGGCCACCAGGCAGGGCGGAACTGGGGTTTCTGAGTGTTTGGTAGTTCGCCTCGTGGGCTTGCTGGGCCTGCTGGCGGGCTTGGTCGAATAGCGCGGCGCGCTGGCCTTGAGGGGTCATGCCCTGAAACGCATCTGGCTTAATGCGTTGCATACGTCCTGCGCCCGGTTGTCCAGCCCCGCTTTGGGTGCTTGAGCGCTGCATAAAATCAGGCTTAATGTTGGCGCCAAAGCTACCAGAGGTACTACCACCGGTAGCAGGCTGTGCTGGCACTGGCCGGGAGGGCGGAACTGGCGTAAATGGTCGTCGCTGATTGAACTGATTGAACATGGTATGCATTGTACCATGAGCTCTTTATATATACCGGCCGCGTGTGGTGGCCGCGGGGCTAGCCGAGGAGAATGTTTTGGGCGTTTGAGTTGAGGTAGTACAGCAGGCCGATGCTTAGAAGTAGTAAAACAAATAAGATGAAAAACTTGGTTTTTTCTGTCATAAGGCCTCCGTGGCGATTGGTTTTGCGACAACAACGAGCCGATTTACAGGATTCCAGAGCGGCGTGCAAGTGTAGAGGGTGAGACGAGTGTCATCGGTGGGTTCTTGTACGTATGTGTCGGTGGCGACGTGCGTGCGGCTGGACTCAACGGTGTATCGATATAGCTTTCCTTGATACCAGAGCCCTATGTCATCGCCTGGCTCAAGTTTATTGAGGAAGTAGAATATGCCGCGTGGCCCGGTGTAGCTAAAACGGTGGCCGGCAATGACGGTGTTGCCGCCTTTATCTGGACTGCTGGCAAAGGGAAGACGCCATGCGCCTTTGTTGAGAAGGTTATAGCTATCCTGTTTGGGGCCTTCTATGAGCGGTGTATCAAGCAACATTTTGGGGATGATGAGGCCGTCGTGCGTAGAGTCGGCGTGAAATACTTGAGGGGTGGGAGAGGTTTCTGGTGTTGGAGAAGTGCTAGGAGCGGGTTGGGGCTTTGTGATGCGCTCGGTCAAAGCCTTCTCTGCGGTGCCGCCACGGTCTTGCCACCAGAAAGACAGTCGAGGCAAAAAAGGCATCGTTATCACATAGCCGTTGATGAGAATTATAGCTACGAGCAGGAGGGTATTTGCGCGGTGCCATTTGTGATCGGACATAGACATAGTAGGTATAGTACCTGACAACGTTGGGAAGTGTAAGTAGCGGTGGCTACTGCTTCTGCTGTGTAAAGTAGTTGATTTCGTTGATAACGTCTAGGAGGGCCTGGGCGCGCGCTTTGTCGTCTGGTATGGCCTGGGCGGCTGCGAATGCTTCCTTGATGAGCGCTTGGTTGTCGGTGCTCTGAATCATCATCATAGTAGTGCGGAACTTTTCCTCTGGTGTTTGTTCGAGATGGTCAACGAGCGGTGTGAGTTCTCCAAGAGCTTGCTTTTTGAGGTTTAGCAGTGCTTCTGCGTCTGGGCTTACTGCTGGAGATGCGGTGTCGCTGGGGGTAGCGCCGTTTGTGGCAGGCTGAGGAGTGCTGGTATCTTGTGCTGGATTAGCATCGGCGGCGGGGACTGTCTCGTCAGAGAGAGGATTTTCGAGCAGCGGTGCGCTGACATCCAAGGGGTTGTCAGTGGCCTGAGTGCCTTGTGCGTCACTCGGCGTAGTGCTGAGCGGTGGAAACGAGTCCGTGCTCGATCCATCGGGCGCAGTTACCTGGCCACTTTGCGTTTGTGCTGCGTCATCTTGATGTCCAAAAAGCATCCCACCCCCTTGGCCGCCTCAGCGGCAATTCACAATTAACAAGTTATGATTACGAAGACATTGTAGCAACTCTCGCAATTAACCGCTAGCGGTGTTACACAAAACTGACTAAGATTTCTGATGCCGTATCCGTTGCCTCAACGGTATACGTACCTGCAGCTGTTGGGATAAAACAGGAATGCCCTTGCGTAACTTGCAGAGTTGTCTTACCTGCTGTTATGCGTACAGTCCCGTTTTTTACGAAAAGATGTTTGTATGTTTCGAGGTGCTCTTCGTAGCTTGTGCGAGGCGAAAGTAACAGTTTGTTAAGTGAATAACTTTCGGAGCGCATGAGAGACGACAGAACATATCCATCTGCCTGCGATAGCACCGCTGGCTCTGGTAAGTGATTTGCTGGTGTATTTAACGCATCGCTCCTGTCAATAAACTCGAAGTATTCATTTATTTGCAAATCTCGTTTTGAACCATCGGGGAATAGCTTGCCTTTGTCATATGCCCGAAACGTCGAAAC
>JAKPIL010000106.1 GCA_029549845.1 bacterium | reverse complement strand
ATTCTTGGTCATTCAGGTACACAACTTGCTTTGTGTGTGCCATCAGTGCCGCCGGGTCAGAGGCAAGTATGAGTGCCTTGTCATCGGTAATACCGAGCACGAGGGGGCTGCCGAGCCGAGCCGCAAACAGCGTGTCTGGCTCGCGGGAGGTCATCACGACCAGTCCGTAGGCACCACGGAGCTGCTTTAGGGTTCTGTCGAAGGCTTCTTCAAATGTTGCCGTTTCGCGCGCGTAGTAGTCAAGCAGGTGGGGAATAACCTCGGTATCTGTTTCGGTGGCAAAAACATAGCCTTGTTTTCCCAGGCTTTCACGGAGCTCAGCGTAGTTTTCAATAATACCGTTGTGAACCACCATGATAGTCTTATCTGCGTTGAAGTGCGGGTGCGCATTGGCCGTCGTGGGCGTTCCGTGCGTCGCCCAGCGAGTGTGCCCGATGGCGGTGGAACTTTCGGGAGCGGGGCTGCCCAGCGCATCTACCAGCGCCTGCACGCGCCCAGTCTGTTTGACGAGCTCTATGTGGCTGCCGTCGAGAAAGGCCACTCCGGCCGAGTCATACCCCCGGTATTCAAGGGCCTGCAAGCCCGCAACCACCACCGACACACCCTGACGCTTTTCTCCTATGTAACCGACGATGCCGCACATATCTAATTCCTTTCAGTTTGTTTGAGACGTAATCTATCCATTGTGTGCTGCTCCGGTGCATCAGGCAAGCCAGCCTGGTAGCAATTATTTGACGTTTTTTCGCTGCTGCGACTGAAACTCGCGCAGATGCTTGGCAGTAAGCGATTTCACCTGGGATTGGAATTTCTCCTTCGAGAACTTCGTCGCATATGCACGAATGGCCGCACTGCTATAGCTATCGCTTTTGAATGTCCGGAGCACTTTTGCAAGCGACAGCACATTCTGCGTGTCAAAAAACGCGCCGGTCACACCTGGTTTCACAAAGTCCAGGGCGCCACCTGCGCGGTAGGCAATCACCGGCGTGCCAGCCGCCATTGCCTCTACGGGCGTGATGCCAAAATCCTCGAGCCCCGGGAAAATAAGGCCTTCTGCCCGGGCAAATTCTTCCTCGAGCACCTTGTCACTGACCTTGCCCAGAAACGTAATGCTTTTGCCAGCCAGGCGTCGTAGCCGCGCGTGGTCAGGCCCGTTGCCGATGACAGTGAGTGGAAGCCCCAGCTTTGTGCAGGCCACAACAGCAATATCGAAGCGCTTGTAGGGCGTTTGGCGCCCCGAAACCACAAACCCATGCCGTTTCGCGTTGCGGCGCGCGGGCTTCTGAAACCGCTCAATATACACCGGGGGGTGCACGACTTCGCTGTCTCGGCCATAATATTTCTTGATGTCGCTTTGGATGTGCGTTGAGTTTGCAATGAGGTAATCTGGCCGCTGAGCAGCCTTATAGTCCCAGCGCCGGAGCGGTTTTACAAACAGCCACAGCCCGAGCCGCGCAAGCGGGTCAAACACTCCAAACCCAGGCCGTTTCATGTACTCATCGTACCGGCTCCAGTAGTAGTGGGTTGGTGCGTGACAGTAGTTTATGTGCAGGGTATGTTTGGGTACCTTGATGCCTTTTGCCTCCGCTCCAGAACTGCTAATTACCAGGTCATATTCGCTTAGGTTTAGGCGCGTGAACCACCATATGCGCAAAATGGGTAAAAATTTGCGAACTTTTCCAAACGGCTGGAGCCAGCCAGTAACAACGGTGTTGTCGAGTCGCTTGCGCCATTCGGGCGTGGCATAGGAGGTGTAGATTGGTGCAGCCGGAAAAAGGTGGTGGAGTTGCTCAACGACCAGCTCTGCTCCGCCGCCGACAAGCCAGTCATGCACAATCGCCACCCTCAAACTGTGTGGACGAGTTTTCTGGTTTTTACGAAGACTCATACCGTGACCCTCGCCGGAACAAGCGCTCGAGCACAACCCTCACCGTTTTGAGCAAGATAACAACATCAAGCCAAAAGCTCCAATGCTGCACGTAGTACAGGTCAAGCTTGCGCCGCTCCTCAAAACTCATTGCATGCCGCCCAGACACGACCGCTAGGCCAGTCAAACCAGACTTTACGCTGAGTATTAGGTTCTTTTTGTCGTATTGCTCGATCTCCTCGATGTCCAGAGCGCGTGGCCCGACCAGGCTAATTTCGCCGCGTACAACATTCCACAGCTGCGGAAGCTCATCGAGGCTCGTGGCCCGCAAAAACCTCCCCACGCTGGTGATTCGCGGGTCATGCGGCAGCTGGTCGCCGTTTTTCCGGTACTGTGCGATGAGCTCTGGGTGACCCATTTTTTTGAACCCAGCCTCTGGTGACATGTTGTTGTACGCTTGCTTCATAGTGCGGAATTTGAACACGTACACGGCGTTACCAAACCGGCTCATGCGCTTTGCTTTGTAGAACACAGGGCCGCTTGGGTCAGTCACCTTTACGAGCAGCGCCGCGAGTAGCCAAAAGGGAAGGCTTAGCACTAGCACCAGGCCCCCAAAAAGGATGTCGGTCAGGCGTTTCAGCACCCGTCCCCAGCCAAAAAGCGCAGTGTGGTGGACGTGTATCACAGGTATTGAACCCCGGAATAGGTCCACGTCTAGATTGCCAACGAATAGCTCGCTATTGCCCGGCACAAAGCGGTAGCTGACATGGTGTTCCTGGGCGTAGGTAAGGATTTCTGCGTTACGCGCTTCGTTCGGGTACAGTTCTGTCTGGACTATACCGTGCAAATCTTGTGGCTCAGCCGCAAGAAACGCCCGGAAGTCGGCATAGTGGAGCATTTCGTCAGATAATTTCTTGTGGTAGCCCACGACGCCCACGACTTCGTAGCCCGTTACCCTGGAGTCGTCGAGCGATGTGAGCAACTCGCGCGTCATGGGGGTGTTCCCCACGATAGCTATCCGCGTGAGCCCAATGCCGTAGTTGAACATGGCCGTGCGCCCTATGCGCGTTATGTTTCGCAGAGACACGAGAAGTACAAAGGCCAGCCCAAACACATATATGGGCACCAGTTTTGCGGGGAAAATATCTTGCAGGCTCATGTAATCCCAGCAAACCATCATCAGCACCCCTATAAACGACCCTATAAATAGTCTTCCCACCTCGGCAAAGCGCCGTTCGTAGATGTTCGCGTTGTAGAGGCCAAGTAGCCCAAACATGAGTACCCACAGTGGCAATAAGCTCGCGACTATGCCGGCATACGTCATGCCTGACATGGGGTGTGCTACATCTGGCCCGCTGGCGGCGCGAATAATAAAGGCAGCAAGAAAGCTTAGGACGATTGCCACCACATCGCCCACCACTAAGAAAATGCTGTATACAAGCGATGCATTACTTTTCATGACTAGTCTAAATTGTAACACTTTCGGCGCAAATGCTCACCGTCTGACAGGGAAGCGGAGCGGCGCCAGCGGGGCAGGGCGCGCGCCTATGCCTGCACGACACGTCCCAACTTCCAACATCAAACGCAACCGTTAAACTAAACATATAATCTAGGAGGATTAATATGGGTCATCTAACGGCTGCACAACGGGGCAATATTGAAACATTGCTCCAAGAGAAGTATACAAACAAACAGATTGGGAAGAAAATTGGGAAACATCCTAGTAGCATTGGCCGTGAGATAGCCAAAGGCTTGGACGGAGCTGGTGTCTACCGACCGTTCATAGCTCAGGTTGCTTACGAGACGAACCGCAAGCGTTCCAAGCAAATACCAATCCTTGACCAGCCAGCCAACCACCGGCTAAGGAGTGCAGTAGTGGCTTGTCTTGAACGGGGCTGGGATCCAGCGCAGACAGCTGGTCGGCTTAGGAAAGATCCGGAATGGAAAGACTTGCCAGCCTTTGTCTGTGCTGAAACTATCTACGAATGGATATATACCAGTGTCTACGCTATTACCGAGAAACTATACCAGTACTTGCGCTACGGTAAGAAGAAACGCACCAAACACACTGGTCGTAGTAGCCAGCGGAGCAAGATACCCAACCGGGTATCTATCCATGACCGGCCAGCAATTGTCGATGACAAGAGTCGCCTCGGTGACTGGGAGGGCGACAGTGTGGTCTACACCCATCTGCATGCCATTAACACGGTGAACGAGCGGATGAGTAGTCTAGTGGCCTTCACCAAGCTCAACCAAAAGACAGCACTCTTAACGGCAGCAGCCGTTATTGGCAAGCTTCGTAACTACGTCACTCACACCATTACCTTTGACAATGGGACGGAGTTCACGCAGCACGGGCTCATTACCGATGCCCTGGGTATTGCGGTCTACTTCGCTGACCCTTACTCCAGCTGGCAACGTGGGGCCAACGAGAACAGTAATCGCCAACTGCGGGCTTATCTGCCCAAGCGAAGCGACATCCGCAGTCTTACCCAAAAAGAGCTCGACAACATTGCCTGGGAGTTGAACAACAAACCACGGAAACGGCTGCAGTGGCATACGCCACAGGAAGTATACGACTTCCTTGTACAAAACCCTGGGAAACCGCTAGACTTAGGGCTAGTTGCGTTTGGTTCTAGAATTTAGGCTAGGACGTCTTTTGACTGAGCCGTACCACGCTGTTCTTGCAAAGTGCTAGCTAGCGTGCTCGAGGTAATCTCTAGTCCGGTGTATCCCTCTTTGTTCGTAACGCCTATATATGACTCTAATAGGGTTAGGCCAGCCCCTTTGATATTATTTGAAAGATCGCCAACTTCGAACATATAGCATTTTGTTTCGCGTGGGGCTTCTGCCTGAGTGCACGATGCAAGTGCTAGGGTTCCTGCCACCGTAGAGGCGATTACTGCACTGTGAAGTCGATTGGGTGTAAACATAATTTGTTATTATAGCAAAAAAATGCCAAATAGCAAACTGTAGTATGAAATATGATTATCTTGGTAAAAATTTGTCGCCTGGGCCTGTTTGCGTAGGTATCACAGGTTCGTCTGCCATGGTAAGCTTACGCTCAACTGCCTGAACCTCTGGCCCAATGCTCACGGAGTATGTATTTGGATCGATACAGAAGCTTATAATGTCGGCCAGTCGAGTTTTTTCACCTGGTGCTCGATCGACACTAAGCTTTTCATCTAGCTCTCTACCAGTTGTGGTAATGCCACTATAGAGCCCTAGTATGAAGCCTTTGTCCGTGCCATTTAGGGTTGTGTATATCCTGGGTAATGCTCTCTTGATTGCCATCGTGCTGTTGGTGGCTCGCGTGGGATCACTGGCGTCCTTGGTGTTTGCGCCGTCTATACTCATGCGCCAACACCCACTTGGCCGTACTATTTCGTGATGATCTTGCGCTATTGACCCACTCAGTGCCGCAAGCGCTGCCAAAGACAAAACTCCAAGCCGGTCGTTCCTCTTCCGTCGGGCATGGCTAGAGGCCAAGTGAGCTATACCACCGTGTTCTTGGGCACGCCGACGGTCCGTTAGTCTCTGAGCTGCTTTTATGGGCGGTTGCTGCACGCGAAGCAGTACGCCCCTAAACCAGGTTGCGTTTTGTTGGCGAGCTGAAGGAGTAACATCCGGCGTTTGGTTGGGGTTTATGCATATAGTCGGCTCTTTTGTATTCACACTCATGCATTGTTTTTACATCAATAGTGCTTATTTGTAAATAAGATTTTGTTGTTTTGTTTGAAATTCTTGGTCTAATCGGTTAAAATAAAGGCAATTAGTAATAAAACTTCCAAGAAGGAGTTAGCACATCTATGGGTAAACCAAAGAAACGAACCAGTCCACGCGCCACCGGCGCACGCCGCAGCCACCTTATTCTCAAGCTGGCTCGAGCCGTCAATAAAAAGTCACCAGTCAAAGCCTACACCACCGCCAAAGAGTTTGGTGGCCAGCCAAAGGCTGCAGCAAGTAGCAAATAGTATCAATCTACAGCGAGCAGTCCAAATACTGCTAGGACTTTCATGATGATATCTACCACTCACCAATTCCCATCCACCGCCCGCACCGCCGGAGTACGCGATGGCAAGTAACCGCCACCTGGGGCGCATAGTTGCGCTACAAACGCTCTATGAGCTAGATTTTCGCCGTGAAGCGGGTGACACAACGTTTGACCTAGGACTTGTGCTGAAGCGCAACGTGGCGCGCTACGAATCCACGGTGGACGATGTATTTTTCATAGAAGAGCTGGTGAAGGGTGTTGAGAAGCACGAAAAAGCGCTCGATGACGAACTGCGCCCACTTGCCCCAGAGTGGCCGCTCGAGCAAATCGCTCGCATGGACCGCGTGGTGCTGCGGATGGGGCTGTACGAGCTGCACTATGAGCCAGATGTCCCACCCAAAGTTGTTATTAACGAAGCTGTTGAGCTTGCCAAGGCCTTTGGCGGCGATAGCAGCAGCAAGTTTATCAACGGCGTGCTGGGCACGGCGCTAAAGAACAAAGACGGGCAAAGCACCGAGACCCAGGGTGAGGCCACGCCAGAAGCCGACCCACTCGAAGTGAAACCACCAGAGGAGAAAACGCCATCCCAGGTAAAATCCGCAAAAGCACCAGCCGCAGCCAAAGTCAAAAAGGCGGCCGTAACATCTACCGAAAAACCTGCCAAACCTCGCACAAAGAAGGCGGCGTAAGCCATGGGTGAAGCAAAACGCAAACGAAATGCGATGGAAGGCATAAAGAAGCCAATCGAGGGTTTCCGTAAGTTTGTGACGCGCCGACCGGCCATAGAAGAGGTTGTGCGCGAAACGACATCTGGGG
This sequence comes from bacterium, assembly GCA_029549845.1. Classification (GTDB taxonomy): domain Bacteria; phylum Patescibacteriota; class Saccharimonadia; order Saccharimonadales; family UBA4665; genus JAGXIT01. The sequence goes on along the minus strand of JAKPIL010000106.1, from coordinate 1,890 downwards.
GCATCGTATACCGCCGTGACAAAGCGACAGAGTCGGTCGAGATCCTGCTTATCAAAGATGCAAAAAACCGCTGGACCATACCAAAGGGTCACGTAGAAGAGGGCGAAGAGCCAAAGCAAACAGCCGAACGCGAAATCCGCGAGGAAACGGGCTTGCAGGAAATGCACGTCCAGCAGTGGCTGGGCAAGGTGAACTTTCGGTATCGTCGCAACCACACACTGGTGCTTATGACCATGCACATCTATCTGGTAGAAGGCAAAGGAAATACCAATAGGCTGCATCCAGAAGATTGGCTCAGCGACATTCAGTGGCTGCCTGCAACCGAAGCGGTGGACGCAATTGCCTACGAAGATATAGGGAAGCTTATGCTGGCCGGTATGAAAAAAGTGAGGGAAAGGAAAGGATAGTTGCGAATAACGATTGACGATTAAAGAGTAACGAATTCGTTAATCCTTAATCATTAATCCTAATTCATTCAGTTATGGACACAACACAGTACCAAACATTCGCAAAGGATTACCTGGGCGGAACATTTACGAATCTTGAGCTGCTCATTGTAGCATTTACGCACCGTTCGTACTTGAACGAACACAAAAAGTCGGCCAGTGAGCACAATGAACGACTCGAGTTTCTGGGCGATGCCGTGCTAGAGCTGGTCGTGACGGAGTTTTTATACACGAACTACAGCGAACCAGAAGGTATTCTTACCAACTGGCGTAGTAGCCTGGTGCGCACCGAAAGCATCGGCGCGGCGGCGGCGCGGCTAGGGGTGGAACCATTGCTCCGGCTCAGTCGCGGCGAAAAACATGGCACCGACCGAGCCCGTGCACAGATACTTGCCAATGCGTTTGAGGCCATCACCGGTGCGCTGTACCTAGAGCGTGGCTATGATGCCGCGAAGGTGTTTATAACAGAGAATATCCTGAGTACCTTTGACGATATTCTGAAAACTGGCTCCTGGATGGACCCTAAATCGCGCTTGCAAGAAGTGGTGCAGGGGCAGGCTGGCGCTACGCCGTCATACCGTGTGCTCAGCGAGGAAGGCCCCGACCACGAAAAGGAATTCACCGTGGGCGTGTATGTAGATGACAAATGCGTAGGCATGGGCACCGGCCCCAGCAAGCAAACTGCCCAAGTCTCCGCCGCCTCCGCCGCGTTGAAGAAGTACTTGTAGTTTAACGGCTTGAATGTTTCGCGCAATTTGACATTAGAATAAAAAAGTGTATAATGATGAATTATGAATCACAACCACTTACGAATATCACCAAATTCACTGATTATTTCTAGTGCAGCACTAAGTGCTATAGGGGGGGTTGCAAGCCGTGCTGAGATACAGCCTTTGGGCGTAGCTATGGTATTGGCGGGTCTTGGCGGTATCTTTGTCGGTCAACATAGAAGCTCTCGTGAACCTCGACAAGACGGCAAAATGCCTGATATTGACGATCAGCTTCCATCCCAGGCGCCAGACAGATAGCATTAAGAAATTATCTCGGATAGTATGTTTGACAACAGGGGTGGAAACCTGTAGAATAGGGCGAGTATAAATTTTAAGGGAAGGATTCGTAAAACGATGTTAGTTATTCGTTTGCAACGTACTGGCCGTAAAGGTCATGCACAATTCCGCGTCGTCGTCCAAGACAGTCGCCGGACCCCAACCAGTGGCAAGATTGTCGCCCAAGTCGGCACATACGACCCACATACCAAAACACTAAACCTCGACAAAGAGCGGGCACAGCACTACCTCAACCACGGTGCTCAGCCAAGCGACCGCGTTGTACTCATCCTCAAAAAAGAGGGTGTGAAACTGCCAACGTGGGTAAGTGACCCTGCTAAAAAAGCAGGCAAGCTGCGTAACCCAGAAAAACTACGTCGCAACAAACCAGAAGAGCC
>JAKPIL010000097.1 GCA_029549845.1 bacterium | reverse complement strand
TGAATATACCACTATTTAGCGGCACAATTAAGAGCCCAGAAGCAACCAACCCTACACCGGTGACAGAACGGCTACGGCCTTACGAGGTTCTGCCTGCTCAGGATTTACTGAGGATTACTGATGTAGCCGTTAACAAGGTGTTTGAAGGTGCTGGTAAGCAAGGAAACTCCTATGCCTTTACGCGGCCAGCGTTTAAGGCGCAGATTGGGCTGAATGCGCTTGCAAACACACAGCCGAGCAATCCTACCCCCGAAGCTGCCATAGATACGACTCTTTCGATGATGATGGGAGAACAGTATGAAGAACAGCTGCGCCAGGGAGCGAATAGCCAGGCTCCGTCACAGGAAGCACCCGTGCCAGAACATGTTGCAGGGGTAGATGACGCTCGTGCTCGTGTAATGGCAGCTTTTGGCGAAGGCGCAGAGGCAAAAAGAAGCGGCATGGAACTAGCCGCGTAGAGAACCGCTATGTTTAAGAAACTTCTCAGCATTATCAACACCGGGCAGTCAGACGAACAGCGCCAGGCCGCAATATACCGCAACATGCTCCGCGATGCTGCCAAGATTGGCGGTGGTGTATTTGGTTCCATACCTCAGGGCACGCGTCGTGAGTTTTTCTGCCTAGACGAGCATACGTGGGTGTGGCACGAGGAATGGAGCGACGATGCGGGCGTACAGCATGTACGAACAACGCGTTACGATATCCGCCCGCACGGTATTTTTAAGGCACAAGACGGCCAGCCGTACAGCCCAGTTACGAGTGATGAGGCAAATCGGCTTGCTTCGGCCGCCCTGGAATACCAGCGCCGTGTCCATGAAAAATTCGACCCTCTTATCGCAGCCGCTCAGGCAGCGTAAACTATACGTATGATATACCTAGATCATGCGGCGGCGACACCGGTAGACGGTGAAGTGCTTGCGGCTATGCAGCCGTACTTTTCTGATGTGTTTTATAACCCTTCGGCCACGTATTTGCCGGCGCGGCAGGCTAGGGAAGACCTAGAAGCTGCCAGGGCCCGCGTGGCACACTGGTTGGGGGTACGTCCCACCGAAGTTATTTTCACCGCAGGTGGCACAGAGGGGAATAACCTCGCTATTGCCGGCGTTATGGCGCGTTTTCCAAATTGCTCTGTTACGGTAAGTGGCATAGAGCACGAATCGGTGCTTGCTCCGGCGCAGCAGTTCAATTGCACCGTTGCGCTTACAACAGAGCAGGGTAGGGTAGATGTGGAAAGTCTGCGCCAGAACATCACAGACGCAACGGTACTCGTGAGCGTCATGTATGCCAATAACGAGGTCGGGACCATCCAGCCACTCCGCCAGATTGGTGACATGCTGAAAACAATTCGCGCACAGCGCCGTGTCGAAGGAAATGCTACCCCACTGTATCTTCACACCGATGCGTGCCAGGCAGCGAACTATCTTGATCTTCACGTTTCTCGGCTGGGGGTCGATATGATGACGCTCAACGGGGGTAAAATCTATGGGCCAAAGCAGTCCGGTGTGCTGTACATTGCCAGCCACGTGCAGTTGCAGCCACTTATATTAGGTGGCGGCCAGGAACGCGGACTGCGCAGTGGCACCGAAAACGTAGCTGGTTGTGTAGGCTTTGCCGCCGCCCTCGACCAGACACAACATATGCGTCACGACGAAGTCAAAAGGCTGAATGAAGTGAAAAACAGTGCAATCCACCTCTTGAGTGCAAAAATCCCAGGTGCAATCGTAAATGGTTCGCTCGAACACAGACTGCCGAATAACCTGCATGTTACGCTTCCCGGGTTTGATAACGAGCGCGTGCTTGTGCAGCTTGAGCAGCACGGCATATTGGCAGCGGCCGGCTCTGCGTGTAGCGCAAGCAACGATGAGCCCAGCCACGTACTGCGGGCAATGGGCCTAAGCGATGAAAATGCCCAGAGCAGCTTGCGGTTCACCTTTGGCCGCGCCACAACCCTGGCAGACGTAGAAAAACTAGTACAAGTGCTCACAGATATAACAAAAAGTACATAAAACAACACTTTAACAGATAGAAAAAATGAACTCTATCTGTTAAAAACCCACAAAAAAAGGACTGTCCTTTGAAAGTAGGTTTGAGGGTGTTACTGGGTGTTGGCCAGGACGATTTGGTTGGCGCGGAGCCAGCCATCGGCGCTGCCGGCGTCGAGGTACTGCCCCTGGGCGTGGACTACTTTCATGACACCACCATCGGTGATGACCTGCTGGAATGGATGGAATATGTAATATTCTTTGCCCGGGTCAATCTCCTGGGCTACATAGGCACTTACTGCTTTAAGCATAGCGTCGCTCAGTACGTATTTGCTGACATTTTTGAGGAATTGTTCTGGCATGGGGTCAGGGTGCTCGATGATGCGAATTAGCTCGCTCTGTTCGTTGGTCATGATATGGCCGTAGCGCTGGATGGAATCATCGGTCACAGGCACGCCTAAGATGGCGCTCTGCCCCTCTGGTGTCGCTGCGATGAGTCGTGCTATTTCCGATGAAGCATCGGTGTTATACACGCAGTCATCACCCATAACCACCACTACCGATTCTCCCGGCGAAATGTAGGGCATGGCGAGGTCAACAGGCACAGCGGTGCCGTATTTGCCGTAACTTGGCTGCACAATATAGTGAAAGTTTGCCTGGGGCGTTTCAATGAGCGGCAGCATAGCATGCTTACCATTGCGCATAAGATAATCTGCTAGCTCGCTATTTGGCCGATAATAGGCATGGAGCTGTTCGCTTTGTTCACCTACCACGAAGTAGATATCGGTTATGCCGGCGTCTATGCAGTCTTGTACGACGTAGTCCACGATGGGACGATTGCCGAGTGGTAGCATGCACTTTTCGATAGCTTTGGTGATAGGGAGCCGGCGTGTTCCCCAGCCTGCTACAGGGATGATTGCTTTGGTTATTGCCATGTAGTAAGTATACCGTACAGCTCGGGAATCGTGCGCATAAACAGCCAGTGGCCGGGAACGGTGAAAAAGCTATAGCACAACGGATACAAACCGGTTATACTTGGAGGGAAATGTGGCGGAAGAAAACCTGGTCTTATCAGCTGTCTATCGTCAGTCTTATGGTGAGCCTTGTGGCGGGTGGTCTTGGTGTTGTAACCGCCCAGACGGTCTCACAGGGGTACGGGGTTACTGGTGACGTTCAGAAGGGCATGATAGTCATGCTTGACCCTGGTGACGCCACCAAGGTTAAACCCCTTTCGAACAAGCAAGATACAGCTATGCACGGCGTAGTGGTATCGGCAAGCGATACGGTTGTGTCGCTAGGCGGAGACAACAGTGCAAACCAAGTCTATGTAGCCAACAATGGCAAGTACGACGTACTCGTGAGTACGCAAAATGGCCCAATCAAAAAAGGCGATATCATAAGCATATCGGCGCTGGATGGCATAGGAATGAAAGCTGACGCGGGGCAGAAGGTCATACTAGGGAAGGCGTTGACATCGTTTGATGGGACTAAAAGTGTCAGCGGTACCGCACAGCTTGCAACCTCTGGAGGGAACAGAGAGGTATCTATTGGCTTCGTTCAGGTTGACATAGGAATATCCCGCAATCCATTCGCTGTATCTGTAGAGGGGCCGCCGGTACCCGCATTCTTGCGTAAGTCTGGCGAAAATGTCGCCGGAAAGCCAGTGAGTACCATCAGGCTGTATGTGAGCCTCGCAATCTTAGTTATTACGCTCTTTATGACGGGCAATCTCTTGTACGGCGGCGTGCGGAGTAGCCTTGTCTCTATAGGGCGTAACCCGCTGGCCAAAAAGTCTATCTTGCGTGGCCTGATACAGGTTGTAGTTTTGGGGCTGATAGTTTTCGTTATTGGGCTGCTCGCGATATACTTATTATTAAAGTTATAACCATAAGCATGACAAGGGTGGGACGATACTCATGACAATTTGGCAACTGGCACTTATTATCGGCAGTTTGCTTGCAGCAACACTTGCGTTTGTATGGCTTGCGGTGCGTCTTGGGAATGCTGGACCCAAAAAGAAGGCCACCGGCGATATAGAGAAAGCTGCCGAGGAAGATGTGGAGCACATTTTCAACGATACCTTCCGGGAAGAGCTTCGCAACAGGGGTCGTTTGCACTTCGAGAAGATCATTTCAGAGAACGCAATGTTCTTGCAGCAAGATTTGCGGCTTACAACGAGTCAGCTGAACGAGTACATGAAGGAAGAGATTACCCGCAACCTTAAGGAGGAATTCTCGAAGTACGAACAGTCTATCAATGACGCGAAACAGCTCGCAATTGACTCCATACAGAAGACGAATACGGCCATCGAAGAGCAGCGGGCACAGCTTGGTGCCCAGGTTCAGCAGCAAATCTTGACCGAAAAGCAGCAGCTGGTGGAACGTTTTGAGCAGAACATGACAGAGATTATCAACCACTACGTGCTTTCGGCCATTGGTGACCAGATAGACCTCAATGACCAGCTTGAAT
>JAKPIL010000069.1 GCA_029549845.1 bacterium | reverse complement strand
AGGGCGTGTCTCATTTTAAAGGAGTTTAACTAACAAATTCCAGATCTTGAATCAGGTTTTATAACTAAAAGGAGGCCTTAAGGCCTCCTTTTAGGTTAGAACACGCGACTGCTATTTCTTCTTCGACGAGATAGCAATTTTCTTCGGTTCAGGTAGCGGTGTGAGTGGGATACTCACTTTTAGGACTCCGTCATCGAGGTGTGCTTCGACCTTGTCAGCATCAGCACGCTTTGGCAGCGCGATGCGGCGATAAAAGCTGCTTGAACTTTCGCGCACAACATATTGCTTGCCTTTATCTTCCTCTTTTTCGTGACGTTCGGCACTGATCACTAGAGCACCATTTTCTACTTCAATGTTAACATCCTTTTGTTCGAAGTTGGGCAAATGCGCCTCTACTACTAAGTTATTGTCTTTAGTAAAGACGTCAGTTGTCGGAATGTTAACGCCTTTTAGGGGCGACATCCAGTCATCACCAAAGAATTGTTTTTGTAATGCAGAAAGTTCTGCAAACGGATCCCACTTTACAAGGTTGCTCATAATTTTCTCCTTTCATCATTGCATTAATGGTTTCCAGAGAAGCATAAAGCTTCTATTAGTATAGTATAAAATTAGCACTCTCATGTCAAGAGTGCTAATTCAGATACCTAGTAGAGTGAATGCTCACTGGGTACACTCTAAAATATGCGCTCTTGGCTCAACCTACGGACCACAGAATTTATGCGGATTTAGTAATCATTAAAATGCCGTCAACTTTCTGTACTTTTTCATGCCCCATAGATAGCTTGCTATACTCAACAAAACCCAACATAGAGAGTGTCCGTATAACAGGCGGTACTGTTCAAGATAACTTCTCATGCTCTAATTATATATTAAAAGAAGTCCGGTAGCTTAGATGGATACTAGACTTCTTGCCACACATATACCCTTGGCCCACAACGATAGAACAAGTTATAACGATAGTTAAGCACGAAATGACAGTAGACTAGACTCCCTGCGGAAATAGCACTTGAATAATTCGCCCTGTGCTGCTCGCGAGAAATTCTGTTGCCTTTTTCATATTCTCTCCCTTACATTAGGGCCGCTTGTAATTTATTTCTGTCAAAACCAATTATCTTATCAACTGTGCCGTCATCATGCTCAATAGTCGTAAACGGCACACCCTGTTGCCCACTCTGACTCACCATCATTTGGGCAGCATATGGGTTGCTATCGACCATGTAATTCGTGTACTCAACGTGCTTTTCGTCGAGCCATTTTTTGAGCATGACGCAGTACGGACAGGTTGTTGTGCTATAGACAGTTACTTTCATGCGAGCCTCCTTATTCGGTGATTAGCTTTCCGCCCATGGCCTGAACATCTTGCAAACCACGCAGATCAGTAATATTTATGTAGCCAGCGTTTTTGAGAATAGTCGTGGCTTGGCCTGAACGATTACCGCTATGACAGTACACGTAAATTTTTGTGTCTTTTGCTACATCTGGTAGCTTACCGGCCTGCATATCTTGGAGACTCCAATTGGCGACACCCTTGAAATGCCCGGTCTTGTACTCGTCGGCGGTACGGACATCGTACAATTTAGCTCCATTTTCTACGTCTTGCGTGACGGCAGCAAACGTCATACTTGGTACGCTGTCATCTTTTTTTGACTGGTTGAGCCATATCAGCCCACCAAAGACTGTGGCGATGACCCCTACCCAAATCACTACTTTTTTCATACACCCTCCTTATGGCATTGTTTGCATATTCCAGATACCGTCAGACTGCCCGATATCGAGCAGTCGGCACCAATCGCTTGTTCAATCGCTGGTCGTACAAGATCGCCAAGCTGTGCGTCGCGGAGTAGACCGCAGACTTCACACATAAAATGATCGTGTAGTGTGAGATTCGCATCGTAACGGAGCACATTGGCGGCACCAGTCGGTGCCAGCTGTAGCTCACCGCGTTCGTATAATCTCGCGGTTATACGATGTACAGTGGTAGCACTGATGTCTGGGTAAACTGCTTGCAAATGGACAAGAATCTCAGCGTTTGTCGCATGCCTCTGCACCGCTATAAACTCGCGGACAGCGCTGGTATATTTTGTCGTACGGTCTTGCACGGCTCGCATGACTCAAGCTTCCTTTTCGAGATATTCACGAATCTTGAGCGCCGCCGTGGCGCCGTCACCGACAGCGCTGGCGA
>JAKPIL010000029.1 GCA_029549845.1 bacterium | reverse complement strand
TCGCCGGGCGGGGGCGAAACCCCGCATTCACTGAATCCTGACGGCCCGAGAACTGCCACCTGGAAATGAGGTTAAAGATGAAGAACGGGGAGATCTCTCCACTTCGGTCGAGATGACAGCAGGAGGGCTGCTGGGGGATCCTTCGACTGCGCTCAGGATGACGGGACCGGAGGCCTAACACGGATAATGGCGGTTATTTTGCGTCTATAAACTGCTGGCAGAAACGTTCAAAAACTGCGTTTGTCCAGCCGAAGCCTGTTTGACTAGGGTACACACCCTTCTGCGGTGGTTTGTCTGGACTGACAACATTGTATTTTTCTAGGAACACGCCGTGCGCATTAAACCACTCAAGGTTTGTGCGTAGCCATTTCATCGCAATTCGTTCCGCATCTTCATGATACCCATATTTAAGCAACCCCTCGACCACTACGAAATGGAGCGGTGCCCATCCGTTAGGAAACGCCCACTGAACCGGAACGCTCCCTGGTACCAGCTGGACTAGCTGAAGCGCATCTGTGGTCGCTAGCCCACCTTTGTTCTCAAACCGGCGGAGAGCCTTCACGAGGGCGGCTGCCCGCTTTTCGCTAACCATACCTGCCCACATGGGGTAGTATGCCGCCAGACTACTCACCGAGCCTCGACGCATTTTCTTAAAGTCATAGTCATAGTACAGCCCACGCAGCTGGTCCCACATGAGTTCGTTCATGGTCTTTTTGCGTTTTTCGGCGGCTTCATCCCACACTTTGGCCGTTTTTTCATCGTCAAACAGCCGGGCGGTGCGCGCAAAATCTGTCTCATACTTATAAAGAAGCGCATTCAAGTCAACCGGCAAAAAGTGCAGCGCCTTACGGTTGAAGCGCGGCGTCATATCCCAGCCACTTTCGGCCTCGGCGAGGTCGTGCAGATAGTTGATGTCGTAGTACCGGCTCAAACCCTTGTACGCCAGCCGTTCGTTTGGCTTCTTGGTGCCGCACCATACAGTACGGTATTCGGCCTCGGCGATCTTCATAGCGCGTTTGAGCCACGAGCGTTCCATGTCGTACGCGCTGTAGACATCAAATATAAACGTGGTGAGCAGTGGAGGCTGCGAACGGCCCATGAGGTAGGTGCGTGAAGCGTTAGGAATAGTGCCAAACCGTTAGAAAAGGTAGAGCAGATTCTCAAGAATACCAGTGGTCAGTTCACGGTTGTCGGCATCGAGCATGCCCTGCACCATAAAGTAGCTGTCCCAATAGTACATTTCGTTGTAGTCAAAGCTAGCCGTTTCGTCGTAACTAGGTACAAGGTATGGCCTGGGAACACCCAGCAGGCTTTCGTCGTCATCGGGGTGAAAACGTGTCAGCTTTTGCCAGTACCCAGCTATGTAGTCACGCGCTGGCTGGACATCGCCGGCCGTCAGGGGTGGCTGCTTTGGGATTGTGAGCCACCGAGCAGCTTGTTCTGCGCTTAAAATGGCCTTGCCAAAAATATCTTTATCCAGCATATCTTAAGCGTAGCCCGTGCCCCTCTTATAGTCAACGAATCTGGCGCGGAAACTAATACTACTCGCCCTTGGGAGTCTTTGGGGTGCCGCCGCCAAGGCGTCGCGTATTGCCGGGGTTATCGCGCGCATAGAGGACCTGGTGCAATATGCCCATAACGGCTTTCGCTTGGTCGTAGCTCATGCCTATGCGTGAGATAGTGAGGTGTGGTGCATCTGGCCCAGCCGTTTGCGAAAAGTTCACGACCACACCCTGTTTATTCGAAACAACCTCAACGCTGTCGCTATACATAACGCGCGGGTCTAGCATAATCATCATAGTGGCGCTCCGCCTCATATCATCGCGGTCGTCTAGACGATGTTCTTGGTCTTGGCTGTGGTCGTGTTTGGCTGTATACCCAGCTAATTCCCAGAGCTCGTCGGCGCGGTCATCGCCCACGCCAAAATGACTCAGCAGTAGCATAAGGATGTCTTCACTGGGGCGGTCTTGGCCAGCCTCGATGCTTGTGAGGTGTTTCTCCTCGATTTCGACAGCGCCAGACACTTCGGCCACGCTCTCGCGGTGCTCCTCGCGCAGCGAACGGAGCCTTTTACCAAGCGGACTATACGGTGCTGCTGTATCTTTCTCTGCCATGGATTTCTATTTTACCCCTGTTAGTCACAATGTGCAAGGCCACCGATGGGTGTATACTGGGTTTATGCTCAAAATTGACGAACATGTTTCGCTCGCCAACTATTCTACGATGCGCCTGGGTGGCGAGGCGGCGTACGTAACCGAAATTCATTCGCGCGATGACCTTAAAGAGGCCTTTCAGTGGGCAACCGAACGGCAACTGCCCATGCTCATGATTGGCGGCGGGAGTAACATTGTATGGCGCGACGAGGGCTTCCCCGGCCTAATCATGGTAAACCGCATCTTGGGCTACGAAGACTACGTATCGCTCGATAGCCATTTTATAACCGTTGGGGCCGGTGAAATCTGGGACACCGTAGTCGGCCGCAGTGCCGCCGCAGGACTAACCGGTATAGAGGCCCTCAGCCTCATCCCAGGTACCGCGGGTGCGACGCCGGTACAAAACGTTGGGGCGTATGGTCAGGAAATTGCCCAGGTGCTCACAAGTGTTGAGGTCTTTGACCGTACAACTGGCCAGCTCACTACCGTCCCCACCGAAGCTTGTGGGTTTGCGTACCGGCGTAGTTTGTTCCAAACAGAATACCGCGAACGGTTTTTTATAACCGCCATCACCCTGCACCTCACAGCAGGGAACCCATTCCCTCCCTATTATAGCGCTGTCGAAAAGTACCTAGCCGAACACCCAGCCACCGGCCCAGTCACACCACGGGTCATCCGCGACGCTGTTATAGCCATCCGTAGCGCCAAGCTACCTGACCCTGCAGTCGTGGCAAATAACGGCTCATTCTTTGCAAACCCTATCATAGACGGCCGCACATTCATGGAACTCGTAGGTACCTACCCCACCATGCCGAACTGGCCATCTGAAGACGGTCGTGTGAAGGTCCCGGCGGCCTGGCTCATAGAGCAGGTGGGGTACAAAGACGCGCACGATGCAAAAACCGGTATGGCCACCTGGCCAGCCCAGCCGCTCGTGCTTGTGAACGAGCACGCCCGCTCCACTGCCGATGCGCTTCAGTTCCGCGATAGCATCATCGCCGCCGTCCAGACCAAGTTTGGCATAACCCTCACTCAGGAACCCGAGCTCCTGCCCTAACAAACTATAGCTACGCGGTACCTTTAGACTTCTGGGGCCGTCGGATATCCGACGGAGTCCGGCAGAGTCCGATTTGCGCTATAGAGGTGGTCATGCGCAACCAAGCCGGAGCCAACTGCTGAGACTGCCGCAAAGAGACCGTACGCAACGGCGTCATTTGTATTCTGCCCCGCTGCACTTACGCAAGAGAGTGCAGCGGCTTCGGCTGTCACCACAACGGCAAAAGCCATAGCACCTAGTCTTGAGACTGCATGCTTGAGCAGCGGTTCTCTGGTTCTGACTATCGCTCCATTAGTTCCATGCTCATATGGGCCATGGTCCTTGAACACCCGACGTGCAATGCCTTGAGATATATTCATGTACGTATTATATATCATTATTTCGATATTTGTAAAGTAGCCTTACCCTCTGGTCATGTACGCGTTAGCCCATTGGCATACACAAATGACCGGTCCCTAGCCGACTGTTGAGTTCAGTAAGCAAACAAAGACCGCTGTTAAGGGCCAGGTTTTGTCCGATGTTACCTTTTGCTATGCAGCGAGTTGTGTGATGGCCTGTTCTAGAGCGGTTTGGTTGAGGTTTTTTGACCACGGTTTGCCGCTGGGCGAGGCCAAGCGGCCGGTCCACAGCACCTTGTCACCCTGCGTGATTGTTATACCTGGAAACCCGCGGGTAAGTGGGGCTTCTACTGTGACAAGTGCAACGTGAACCGACTGTTTTTCCCAGGATTTTTCGAGCTTTGGCTGCGCATGCTGCACGCTCCATACGCTGATAGTTTTTGCGGTGTGCGATACCAGGCAGTAATTCTGGTACCCTTGTTCTGTCCCTATCCATACATCTTTTTGGCCGGTCAAT
>JAKPIL010000015.1 GCA_029549845.1 bacterium | reverse complement strand
CAACAAAAGGTACAAGCGTACTGGACCTCTGTTTGAGTCGCGCTTCAGGGCATCTATGATTACCGATGACGCATACCTCCAGCACATTACGAGGTATATTCACCTGAACCCTCGCTATTGGCGGGACTATGAATATTCGAGTCTGCCGTATTATTTGCAACGAGACACGGTATCGTGGTTGCGGCCAGAACGTGTGCTAGAACTTTTTGAGAGCCCCACTGCGTACGAGAAATTTGTTGCAGATTATGAAGAAAATAAGAAGTTAATGGACATTCTCAAAAAAGAACTCGCAAACGAATGGTAGGTAAAAACCAATTTCAAAGGACTGTCCTTTGAAATTGGAAATGAGTTTGCATTTGGGTTTGTGGGGGCGTATACCATTGCGTACAACATTATTTTATTTCAGGTCGCCGGCGAGGTGACCGTAGACGAAGGGACAAGGCAATGGCAAAAGCAGCTTCAGACAAAGTTGACAACACAAAAGAGGCAAAACAAGAGGGCGAAGGCAAGGCAAAGGCACTCGGCCTGGCGCTAGAGACCATAGAGAAACAGTTTGGCAAGGGCTCGATTATGAAACTTGGCGAAAACCAAGGTGTAGAGGTTGAGTGCACGCCCACGGGAAGCATCAGCCTCGACCTAGCGCTTGGCGGCGGTATACCTAAGGGCCGAATTGTCGAAATTTATGGCCCAGAATCGAGCGGTAAGACCACGCTCACGCTCCACGCCATTGCCGAAGTGCAAAAGCGTGGCGGTACGGCTGCATTCATAGACGCCGAGCATGCTCTTGACCCGGCCTATGCCAAGCGCATTGGCGTGGATATAGAGAACCTTCTGCTCAGCCAGCCGGACAACGGAGAGCAGGCGCTCGAGATTACCGAAACACTCGTTCGTTCTAACGCAGTTGACCTTATAGTGGTCGACTCGGTGGCCGCACTCGTACCACGCGCCGAAATAGAAGGCGACATGGGCGATAGCCACATGGGCTTGCAAGCCCGGCTGATGAGTCAGGCCCTGCGCAAGCTGACCGGCGTCATTAGCCGCAGCAAAACCACCGTTATATTCATCAACCAGATTCGTATGAAAATAGGCGTGATGTTTGGCAACCCAGAAACGACCACCGGTGGAAACGCGCTCAAGTTTTACGCCTCGGTCCGCATGGATATACGCCGCATTAGTCAAATCAAGGCTGGCGATAGCGTCATCGGCAACCGCGCCCGCGTGAAAGTGGTCAAAAACAAGATTGCGCCGCCATTCCGTGAGGCCGAGTTCGACATTATGTACAACCAAGGCATTTCAACTGCTGGTGACATCCTGGACTTAGCTGTCATGCACAACATTGTCGAAAAGGCAGGCGCCTGGTTCGCGTATGGTGGCGAGAAGATTGGCCAGGGTCGTGAAGCCGCCAAGACGTACCTGCAAGAAAACCCGAAAGTCCAAACTGAGATAGCCGCCAAAGTTCGCGAAGCCGCCACGAAGGAATAACCGTGAAAAGGGTGGTCGCTTCCTGGTGGCGTAGAAGGGTTGTGAGTGTCCGCTATGTGGAGCCGAATAGACCCTACGTCACCACCGCCACCACGATGGGCAAAGGAGGATCTTTACTATGAACGACGAGGCTATAGATATCGTCGACGAGCAAGATACGGTCATTGGCACTACAACAAAGCACGAAGCCCAAACAAAAGGCCTGCGCCACAGGGTTGTACGTATCACCCTGGAAGACGGCGCCGGTAATGTCTTGTTGCAGAAACGGAATGACGATAAAGAGCTGTACCCAGGGTGCTGGGACAGTGCAGCGGCCGGCCATGTCGGCGCCGGTGAAGACTATCTGCAGGCGGCCGAGCGCGAGCTCTACGAGGAGCTAGGGGCTGTCACAAGCTTGACGCAGGTCAAGCACTACAAGTCAGAGGGTGCTTTTGGTGAGCGAAAGCTACACCGATTCAGTGTACTGTATAAGGGGGTTATTGCGCCAGAAACCACATTTGTCTTGCAAGATGATGAGGTTGCGGACGTGCGATGGATGAGTGTGAGTGAGCTGAGTGCGTTCATCCAGCAAAATCCCACACATGTTGCCGACGGCTTGCGTGAAACCTACGAAATTATGTATGCATCATGAAAATCACTGCCATAAAAGCCCAGGTGAAGCGCGAGGGTAGGTACAGCATATTTGTTGATGACAAGTACGCCTTTAGCCTGAGCGCAGAGGGGCTACTAGACGCGCATCTGGTGACGGGCCAGGAACTATCCCAGGTGGACGTAACAGATTACAAAAGACTATCCCAGGAGGACAAGGCGTACAATCTGGCGCTGGCGTACGTGGCGAGGCGCATGCGGAGCGAGGGTGAACTACACGACTATTTTAGGCGCAAACAGTACGCACCCGAACTAGCCGAGCAGCTGCTGGCAAAGCTCCGCCGCCTGCGCTTTGTCGATGACGCCGAGTTTGCGCGGCGGTGGGTAGAAAACCGGCGCCGGCTGAAGGCAACAAGCACAAAGAAGCTACGGCTAGAGCTGCGCGAGAAAAAGGTAAATAGTGAGGTCATACAGACCGTGCTGGCAGAGGACGAAACCGATGAACACCAGCTCCTACGCGACCTCGTTGAGAAAAAGCGCAGAATAAGCCGCTACCAGGACGACCAAAAGCTCATGATGTACCTCGCCCGCCAAGGCTTCACCTACGACGACATCAAAGCCGCCCTGGCACGAGATTAAGTGTGTGCGGCTTCACAGGCTCGTACAGTCGCTAGGATATCATTTATTGGTTCGCCATCTCGAAACGCATGGTGTAGAGCGCTCATTCCCAGGCTCGGAGCGTTCCCACGAGCAATGGTTATGGCCTCCTGGACAACTTTTTGACGCCAGGACTCTGTTGCTTTGGCGCCAGCGGGAAGATTATGGATGCGTAAGGCATCAGGGAGCGCTTCCCCCCACATGTCTTCCATGACGCCATTGAATGAGTTACCTGGAGGGGCTTGTCCTATATACACACCTGGAAGACTTTTTATGCGCCGTCCTAGTGAATAGGCAGATGGATATGTAATGAGTTGGTTGCGCCCGCGCAATGCATAGAGACCGTTAAGTACCGATTCTAATTGTTCGTGCGAAGATGTGTAGAAAATTGGGGCATCCGTCCTTGAGTCTGGATACCAGATTTTACCTCCATCTACATCGAAAGCCGGATCATGCAGGAGCTGTTTTGTTACGCCGAATGCCGCCAAACCACTTGCGACGTATACGCGTAGCGCTGCGAAATCTCGCTGTCCCTTCGATTCCTTTTCAAAATGGAGCGCGGCACCCTCCTGAAAACCTGACCCTTCACTCGTTGTAAAGTCCCGTTGCGCGAGCAGCTGCCTTACTTCCTCAGCGTCTATGAATGCATCTTTTGGTGGGGCGGTCATCCTAGGAGCGTTTCTCGTGCCACGAAGGAGTGGCCCAACATAACTTGCAAGCCTAAAATATGCCGAAGAATGTGTCCAAACGCGCTTACCAGGCTCATCGGTCTCCTTCCAATCATCGACGATCAAGGGCTGACCAGGATTTATATAGGAAGTTCTTGGGGCATCCATATAATTTCCGCCCAAAGCAACCGTTCCGAATACATCTGGAGTCCTTCTCATTGGGTGCGGCCTTGGCATCTCATTCTCATCCAGCCGCTGCTGGATCATGTCGCCAAGAATAGCCAGAAGAGGACTCGGTTCAACATAGGATTGCTCACGCTGTGGGGAACCTACTGTGTTGTCAGACTCACTAAAGCTCATAGTTTATATCATAACATATAAATAGCCTAAAAGTCAAGCGGCGGCGCCGGCTGGGACGCTGGCGCGGTTCAGGGGGTCTTCGACGATTATCTTCTTATCCGTAATTTCATTTACCTGGCTGCGGTCTATACCCAGGTTACCGCGCGTGAGGCCTTTGAGCAGGCCTTGAGAAACATATAGTTTCTGCACATACATGGTTTCAACTTCAGCGGCAAAATCGGTCACTTTACCTAGGCGCTGTTTGCTGAGTGTCACGACCTGTTTGCCTATAAGCTCAAACCCAATATCCATAATCTTTTTTAGCCGTACGAGCTCATGTGGCTCGGCCAGGACATCGTGGTCGTTGACGACCAGGCCTTGCGGGATGACATCTCGAATGTCCTGGTAGAGAAGCACCAGCTCTTTTTTGTTAAACCGGTCGGTGCAGTAGAAGCCCTCTATTTTTAGATTATCGGGGTTTATGATGGCGCTTGTGGTAAAGGCCACAGACTGTCCGGTGCGCAGACTCATGACGGGACGGCCGATAAGACTTTCGCTGAGCTTCAACATACCGTCTATTATACTCGCCCGGGAAAAGATATGCCTTCGTCATTTCTTGCCCGGCCGGATGAATAATGAAGAATTTTAGGGGGTAATGAGAGGAGTTGTAAAAAAGAAACGTATTTTAATATGCTGGTGCTTGCTATCTTGTTTTGGCTGAGGCTACACTGAAAAACATTATGAAATACCGTCATCTCTTGTGGCGGGTGGGGCTTAGCATTGTATTATTGCTCGTTCCGCTAAAGGCATCGGCACAGACGGTTACCGTTCCGGGGCTCATGATACGGGAAGTTAAAATAACGGGC
Organism: bacterium; assembly: GCA_029549845.1. Lineage (GTDB taxonomy): Bacteria > Patescibacteriota > Saccharimonadia > Saccharimonadales > UBA4665 > JAGXIT01. The sequence continues at coordinate 256 of JAKPIL010000015.1, read as the reverse complement.
GAAGAGCTTGTGGTGCTGCAGGCCACGCAAGACATTGCGGACCTAAGCGCGTACTGGGTTGGCTACGCCAGTAGCGACACGGCAAACATCGGTACCGTTGTGCCTTCGCAGCAGCTGCCAGCTCGGGCCTTGGAGGCAGGACAAGCGCTGCTTATGACCAGCGATGGCGGCAGCACTTGTGACGCCGTGCTGACGACCAAGCTTCCTATGGCGCTTGCCGACACAAAGGGGACGCTCGTGATTCGCCAGCTGGAGA